>JAPYNQ010000001.1 GCA_028289815.1 Gammaproteobacteria bacterium
CAGCGTCGTCTGCAATACCGCTACGCCTAACACGATGCCGATGATCCATTTTATCAGATCATACTTGAACCGGGTAATATCTGCCTCAAGCCGACCAATATCCGCCTTGAGGTTTGCCTCTACCCGGGCAATATCTGCCTTGAGCTCTGTCTCCACCCGGGCAATATCCGCTTTGAGGTTCGCCTCTACCTGATCAATGCGGGCCTCCGTCCGGGCAATGTCTGACTTGAGTTCTGTCTCCACCCGGGCAATGTCCGCCTTGAGCTCTGTCTCCACCCGGGTAATATCTGCCTTGAGCTCTGTCTCCACCCGGGCAATGTCTGCCTTGAGTTCTGTCTCCACCCGGGCAATGTCTGCCTTGAGTTCCGCCTCTACCTGCTCAATACGGGACTCCGTCCGGGCAATGTCCGCCTTGAGTTCCGTCTCTACCTGTTCAATACGGGACTCCGTCCGGGCAATGTCCGCCTTGAGTTCCGTCTCTACCTGTTCAATACGGGACTCCGTCCGGGCAATGTCTGCCTTGAGTTCTGTCTCCGTCCGGGCAATGTCTGCCTTGAGTTCTGTCTCCGCCCGGGCAATGTCCGCCTTGGTGGTCAGATTGCTGTTGAGCAGCTGTACCTGTTCAACTGCTGCGAATTTGCTGCGGGTCATGGGGTATGGTGGCCTTATCGGCTTTTCCTCAGTTTCTTCGCTTCCTTCAGTTCCCTCACCCCTGGCCCCTCTCCCGGAGGGAGAGGGGAAGAGATTATCTGACCTTGGCCCCTCTCCCGGAGGGAGAGGAGAAGAGATTATCTGACCTTGGCCTCTCTCCCGGAGGGAGAGGGGAAGAGATTATCTGACCTTATTGCCAGTTCAGCTTAAATTCGGCACCGATACCATGATTGGTCCCGCTTCGGCTTTCCTCGCGATGAATCGCTTTGATATCCAGTTCCGAATTCCACTCTTCGCCCGGTGCCGATAGTAAAAGCCAACCCAGGGTCAGGTCATGCCTGGTGTCTGATGATGACAGGCCCGCATACGGGATACTCGTGCCACCGTCTTCCAGGGTAAAGCCCCATTCGCCTTTCAGTATCCAGCGCCCTGTTATCGCTCCCGCTTTTGATACATTGCGCCCCGGTGTCTCCGACAGTGAACTCGACAGTAGTTCATCCAGGCCGCTTGCGGACGAGGTATTGCCATATTCCTGACGCAGACTCAGCGACAGGCCATGCCGCGAACCGGGTTGCACATCGTAGCGCAGCGAACCGGACAGGCCCCATTCGCGGCGCTCTGATTCTTCATGGTCCAGCAGATAACGACCTCGTAAATCCAGCGTCAGGCCGGTGGTCGGCAGTTCCCAGCTGATACCCCCACCGAGTTCCACGCCGTAGCCATCGCGTCTGTCTCCACCGCCATAGCGTATTCCCAACTCCAACTCCGGTATCACGCGACCGCCATCTGCCTGCTGTAATTGCCAGGACCATTCCAGTCCCATACGCAGGCGTCTCGTGTCTGCCTGTGCGTCCATGATGCCGTCGGCTTCTTCCGACCTGATACGCAGCAGCGTTGCGTCCGAGATCAGTGTCAGCGTCAGACCGCCCTCTTCTACCGGCAGCTTCAGTATTGTGCCGCGCATTCCCATTGATGCCGATACCTGCTTGAGGTCAATCTGCATTTCGCTGGTCAGGCCGGTATCCAGACTGATTGCTGTCTGTTCCAGCTCGCCCTCGCCATAGCTGGCTGCGCCCCATACCTGCAATCGTTCGCTCACATTGTGGCGGATATAAGGCAGCAGCGAGGTCAGGGTACTCGACAGCCTGCCTGTTTCCAGGGTGCCGCTCCAGTCTCCGTCTCCGTCGCTGTATGCCAGTGCCAGTCCCAGCAGCGTGCGACCACTGTTTTTGTCCACTCCCAGCATACCGGTCGTTATGTCTCCGTTCACCGATACGGCCTGCGGGGCATCTTCGTAGCGTGAGTATGATACTTGTCCCCACACCGAAATAATACCCCGCTCCAGGCCACTGCCATCGCTGTAAACGAAGCGGCTGCCTCGCAGCATATCGCGCAGTGACAGCGAGCGTGATATGTTCGGCATACGGTCAACGGAACCTGCGCCCAGGCTATCTTCGCCGGTAATGCTACCGGCATTCATCGACCGACTGGCGGATACGCTTGTGGGCAGGCCATTCAGATTACCCGAAAGTCCCGGTCTGTCCGTCACCGTGAACCGGTAGTTCAGGCCGTCCAGCATATGCTGCGCCGCCAGCAGGCCAAAGCGCGGCAGCCATGCCGCCCGTGCCGCTATCTGTTCCTGCGATGCCGGATTTGCCACAGGTCCTTCATCGTCCGTCACGCTGACCTGTACATCGGCAATTTCCAGACCTGTTGTATAGCCGCCACCACCGACAATTATGCTGTGGCGGATGACTGCCCTACGATTGCCCGGATTATCGAGCACATCATCCACGCCCGTTATCGTTACAATCTGCTCCAGATACCAGTCATCCGGGGTAAATACGACAGAACCTGCATCTGTTATCGCTGTATCTTCGCTATCCGGAGACACCGAAATAATCACGACTTGCGCCGGTTCCGAGTCCAGCACTATCGCGTAGGTGGTCTGGCTGCCTTCAGCAACCGTGAGTGTGGCTGGTCTCACCGTCACGCCCGCTGTCGTGTTGTCACGGTCGGCAATCATGGCCTGCAATGTGCCCGTCAGGCCGCTGTAGCCGTCCGCCGACGCCGTTGTCGATGCTGCGTAGGTCAGTATTACCCGTTCAGGCTGATCGTCTGTATCCGCAACTGCCCGGACTGTCAGCGCCTGTGGAATATTCCAGTCGGTGGATGTGAATATCAGGCGGGTGCGGCTCAGTCTCAAGTCCGTGCCGGCCTGGCCGCTGATTGCTATCGTCACATCCGATGTCGGTGCGCTCGTCAGTGCTACCGTGTAGGTCAGGCTTGCCGTATCTTCTCTCACCGCTATCACTCTGACCGGCGCACCGTTTCGCATCAGTATCACACCTGCCTCATCGCCGTCGTCGGTGACCGTTACGCTGACTTGCCGGTCGTCCAGGGCTGTGTAGCGCCCTGTGCTGCTATCTGATGATGTGATGGCATGGTTCAGGGTTGCGCGGCGCCCGGCGTCGTTGTCAATCTCATCGGATGCGCCTGTCACTGTCACTCTCTGTTCCTCGCTCCAGTTGACCGTGGTAAATGTCAGGCGGGTCGGATTGATCATTGCCGCGTTTCCGGTCCGGGTCACTGTAATCGTTACTGTCTCCGTACCGCGCGGCGGCGCATCCAGCACTACCGTGTAGCTTGCTGTCTGAGCTTCGGTGACTGTCACTGTCATCCGGCTGATGCTTACGCCCGCTACCCGGCCGGTGTCGATGAGCGTCGCTGCCAGTGTGCCCGTCAGGCCGCCGTAACCATCGTCCATCGCCACCGTTGATGCGGTGTAGCGCAGCGTTATCCGATCATCGGTTGTGTCGCTGTCGCTGACCGCCCTGACCATCAATGTGTGTGCCATGTTCCAGTTGGCTGTGGTAAATGTTATTCGGGGCGGATTTATCCTCAGGTCGGTGCCGGCCTGTCCGTTGATCTCCAGCGTTACATCCGCCGTCGGTGCGCTCGTCAGCACCACTGTGTAGGTCAGGCTGGCCGCACCTTCTATCGCTGCTATTGCGTCAACCGGCACTCCGCCTCGCATCAGCATGATGCCTGCCTCGTCAGCATCATCGGTTATTGTCACGTCAAGCACCCGGGCCTGCAGGGCACCGTAACCGGTCGGGGCACTGACGGACGAGGTGATGTCGTGGGTGAGGCTCATCATTCGCTCAATATCGTTGTCAATGTCATCGTTGGCGGCCATCACCGTTACTCTGCGCTGCTCGCTCCAGTCGGTTGAGGTAAATGTCAAGGTCGCCGGGGTCGCTGTGAGCACGCCGGCATTCGAGGAGGTCACCGTAATGGTCACTGTCTCTGTCTCGCCCGGTGGTGCATCCAGCACCACGGTGTAGCTCGCTGTCTGGCCTTCGGTAATCCTCACGGCTGTCGAACCGATGCTCACACCCGCTGTTCTACCCGTGTCGGTGATTGTCGCCACTATTGTATCCGTCAGGCCGTTGTAGCCGTCGTTGCTCGCCGTCGTCGCTACTGTGTAGCGCAACATGATCTGATCATTGGTTGTATCGCTGTCATTGACCGCCCCGACCACCAATGTATGCTCCATGTTCCAGTTGGCTGTGGTAAATGTTATTCGGGGCGGGCTTATTCTCAGGTCCGTGCCGGCATTCCCGCTAATCTCTACCGTCACGTCTGCCGTCGGTTCACTTGTCAGCGCTAATGTGTAGGTCAGGCTGGCCGCACCTTCTATCACCGATACCGTATCTGCCGGTGTGCCGTTCAGCAGCAGCGTCAGACCGGCTTCATCTGTGTCGTTCATTACTGTCACTACCACTTCGCCAATCGGCAGCTCCACGGGATAACCACCGCCGACACCAGCTTCAATCGCGTGGCTGATGCGCGCCGTGCGCAGATCCCCCGGCTGGTTGTCAATCCGGTCACCCACCGCTGTGACTGTCACTCGCTGCGCCATATTCCAGTTCGTGGTCGTGAACAGCAAGGTCATCGGATTTACTCCAGCTGCCGCTGTGGTATCCGATGTGACTGTTATTTCTACGGTACTCTCCGGTTGCGAGGCCAGCATCACTGTGTAGCTGGCGCTGGTCGCTGCCGTACCGATGCCTTCGTTCAGCCGGATGACGTTTTCGCCAAGCCGTACGCCTGCCGTGTCGTCATCCGTCACGCTCACGAACACTGTGCCTATGTCCAGGCTGCTCGTATAGCTGCCGCCATCATCCATACTGATGTCATGGCTGATCGTGCCTGTGCGTACATCACCCGCATTGTCAATTACGTCGCTCACGCCCGCTACTGTCACTCTTTGTGCATCAGACCAGTTGTCCGTCGTGAATGTCAGGGTCAGCATTCCGCCGGCCACGCCGCCGGCAGTCTGTACCGTCAATACCGACGGGTCATCGGTACGCACCGTAATACTTACGGCATCTTCCGGTATCGTGTTCAGCCTCACTGCATAGGTATCTGTATTACCGGCCTCGGTAACCACCAGTCTGCCCGGGCTGACCGTTACGCCCGCTGCATCGTCGTCTATCACCGTTACTTCGGTTGCTGCCGTCAGGCCATCGTAGTCTCCGCCTCTCGCCCTGTGGTTCAAGGTGAACGGACCGTCGTTGCTGCCGTCATTGTCCTGACCCGCCGTCACCGTCACTCTCTGTACCATTTCCCAGCTGCCCACTGTGAATGTCAGCACTGTCGGCGACAGGCTCAGGTCGGTGTCTGAAGGAGTGTCAACAGTAACCTGCACTGTGGTCGCCGGTTCAGTCGCCAGCACGACGGTATATTCGCCCGCATCTCCTTCGCTGATACGCAGTTCCGCCGGTCGCACTATTAACTCCACCATGTCCGTTTCGTCGATGGTCACTTCCAGCTCGGCATCTTCGGCCAGGTCGTAGTCAGCCCCTGAGGCCCTGTGCACCAGCGTCACCATCGTATCCGTCACTGCATCGGCGTCTTCGAGTGCCGTTACTGTCACTGTCTGCGCCATATCCCAATCACTGGTCGTGAATATCAGGCTGGTCGTGTCCAGCCTCACATCCGTGCCGGATTGACCGCTCAGGGTAACTCTCACTGTGCCGGTCGGTTCGGTGCCCAGTTCCACCATGTAGCTGGTGCTGCTGCCTTCGGTCACGCTCAACGACGGTGGTCTGATGATCAGATGCGGGGCACTGCTGTCAGTGATATTGACCCTGACCGAACCGGTCACCGCCGCCGTGTAACCGCCCGTGTTGCTGGCCGTATGTGTCAGCGTCACTGTCTCACTGACACCATTGTCGTCCTCATTCGCCATGACTGTTACTGTCTGCGGCTCACCCCAGTTGTCCGTCGAGAATGTCAGACTGGCAGTACTCAACGTTATGGCCCTGGCTGTGCCGGTGACCGTCACTGTCACTTCCGCCGACGGTTCGGTTGCCAGCGTTACTGTGTAGGTTCCGGCTGCTCCTTCCTGAACCGGCACAACATCCGGCATCAGTGTCAGGGCCGCTGTGTCGTTGTCACTCACGGTCACTGTTACGTCATCAATTTCCAGGCTGGCCGGATAGCCGCCTGCGACATCGGTCATAATGGCATGGGTGATGGTCGCTATACGCTGGTCGCCGATATTGTCAATGGCATCATCCACACCCGTCACCGTTACTGTCCGCGCCATGTCCCAGTCGGTCGAGGTAAAGGTCAGGACCGACGGGCTGACTAGCGCCGTACCCATATCCCCGGATTCCACGGCAATCTCTACATCGGCACCCGGCTGCGTATCCAGCACCACCATGTAGGTGGCTTCACCATCGGACTCGACAACCGTGATCGTGGTACGGTCAACGGTCACGCCCGCTTCGTCGTTGTCGGTGATTATGACCCGCAGGTCGGCGGTCACTCCGTTATAGCCACCGCCGGAAGCACTGTGCTCCAGCACCCGTGTCTCATTCACGGCATTGTCGTCGGCGGTTGCGGCGATGGTAATGGTCTGTGGCATATTCCAGTTTTCGGTAGTAAATATCAGACTGGTCGGGTTGCGTGTCAGACCGGCGGGGGCGCCAAGGCTGACCGTTACATCTGCATCCAGCGGTATGGTGGCCAGCTGCACCGTATATTCCACACCGGCGCCCTCTTCCACAATTGTTACGCTCTGTGCACCGAGCACAATGGCTTCCCCTTCCGTGACGGTAAAGTCGGCCAGATTATCCGTGCCGGTGGTACCACCACCCAGACTGATACCGGAACTGCTGTCCAGTGTGCCCAGGCCGATGGTGATGGTCTCATCGGGGTCGCCGGCACCGTCAGCAACAATGCGCAGGGTCAGGGTGGCTGCCGTCGTCGGGGACCGACCGGTAAAGGTCACCACCGGGCTGCTGCTGTCCAGGCCGGCATAGCTGACACCGTTGACTGTGCCGCCGGTCAGCATGTAATCCACGCCCACGTCTGCCGTACCGCTCAGGTTGAGCTGCACCGACAGTACCTCGTTGTCGACCAGTGACCGCCCCAGGGTGATAGTGAAGTCGCGGCTGATGCCCTCATTGATATTACCCGCTGTGCCCGCCAGGGTCACCGTGGTGGCCTGAACATCGGTGAGGGTGGCAAGCACATCACTAATTTCAATATCGCTGTAATTGTCATCGGCGGAGGTGGCAGCATGCTCGATGGTCACTTGCCGGTCGGGAGTGTCGATGCTGTCATCCTCGCCGGTAACCGTGATGGTCTGCACCTCATTCCAGTTCACACTGGTGAAGGTAAGTGCAGTTGGCTCAAAGGCTACCCCGGGTGCAGCGGGAGTAACGGTCACATTATCAGTCGGTTGTGTGTCAAGTACCACGCCGTAGGTATCCGTACCGCCGTCCTCGATCAGAGTGGTGTTGCCGTCCGATTCGCTGAAGGTTACGCCGCTTGCTTCATCGTTGTCATTGACCGTTACTGTGGCCGAGTTCGGGGTGCCTCGCGTGTAGCCGTCGCCGGACACTACCGTTACCGTCACCATGCCATTGGCCTCGTCCACGCTGTCGTCCTGCGTGACGACCGCAAAGGTGACCGTGGTGGTATTTGCGACAATGGTGACCGTGCGGCTGCCTTCGTCACCGGAACCAACAAAATCACTGTCGGTATCGTCCGCTACCGTCAGATTGACTATCAGTGCCGCAGTCGGTGCATAACTGGCACTGACAGTAAAGCTGGCGCTTCCACCTTCGGTTATAGCTGTACCACCGGCAATGCTGATAGCCAGCGGGTCGTTGATGTCGAAATTCACCTCGTCGTTGTTTATCTCCACGCCACCGCTCAACCTCACATTAACCAGGCTGCCAACGCTGATCCGAAGGCTTTCTGCGCCCTCATTCATGTCGTCAGCCACTGTATTCAGGTTGATGGTGGCGGTTTCCGAGGCCGGTCCGGTAAACGTCACGACAGGCGAACCGCCGCTGCCGTCCAGCCTGGTATAGGTAATACCATTGGCCCTCGATGCCCTCAGGGCGTAGTCCGTCACCAGGGTCGCCGTGCCCGCAAAAGTCAGCGGCACTACCAGGGTTTCACCGGCTGCCAGCGACCGGCTCAGAGTGATGGTGATCTGCTTGCTTTCGGCTTCCGTGATATTGCCCGCCGGGCTGATTGCCAGATTCAGAATGGTGCGTTGGACATCGGTGAGGGTGGCAAGCACATCACTAATTTCAATATCGCTGTAATTGTCATCGGCAGAGGCGACAGCATGCTCAATGGTCACTTGCCGGTCGGGAGTGTCGGTGCTGTCATCCTCGCCGGTAACCGTGATGGTCTGCACCTGATTCCAGTTTGTGGTGGTGAAGGTCAGTGCCGTCGGCATGAAGGTTACACCGGTGGCGGTGGGGGTGATGGTCACTTCGGCATCCGGTTCCGAGGTCAGTACCATACTATAGGTATCTGTGCCATCATCTTCTTCTAGGATGGTGGTACCGCCTGTCTCGGTGATAGTCACACTCGCCGGCACAATATCGTCATTGATAATGGTGAGGGTAGCGGTACCGGCAGTTGGGGAGATGACAACATCGTCAGGGGTACCAAAGTCGTTTGAATCTATGTCGCTCCGTCGCAGAGCAATAATGATGGTCTCGTCAGGTTCAACATCAAGGTCAGCGTTGACCGGAATTACCCGGACATCGGTTCTCATGCTTCCAAATAAATTGGCATAAACACAATTACGACCAACCCCGGGCCCGGCAAGGGTAGGATTAGAGCCATCACGATTAAAAAACCGATAGTCTCTGCCCCGATTGGCACTGCCACTGAAGCAGACAGCAAAATTCACGTCCGCTTCATTCGGTCTCAGTATCGTACTTGATCTTGGCCGATTCCGGTCCAGGCCGAAAGTGACCACAGCGGCATTAACGAAGTCACCGGAGTTGCCCTCATCGACCATAACAGGCTGAATAGTTACGGAGAGGGTGTATGGGATGAAGAGATCGCTGACCTGTAGTGTAAAACTGTTATCGGCAGCATCAGGTCGGACACCACCACCGACATTGGTATCGCTGTCGTTATTGAAGTCGGCATCACTGCCCAGGGCAATAGAAAAGGTCTCGGTGCCACCTTCGTCTGTACCCTCTGCCGTTGCCGTCAGCACCAGGTCAGCGGTCTGTGCGCCCAGGCCCTCAAAAGATAGTGTGGGCGTGCCCGTATCTCCATTGAGCAGGGTCACGCCGGTACCTGAGGCGGCCAGGCTCCAGTCTTCGGTATCGACACCGGTGCCATCAATCACCAACGGCACATCAATGCGCTCGCCGGCTGCCAGCGTCCGGCCCAGTGCCACAGTAAAACCTGCCGTACCGCCTTCTTCAATGGCACCGCTATGATCGGTGGTCAGGGTAACTATGGTCGGATCATCGTCGGTCAATGTGGCTACGACATCGCTGATGGACAGGCTGCCACTGGTCGCATAACGGGTGTCGTCAGACAGGGCGGTGTGGGTGA
>JAPYNQ010000010.1 GCA_028289815.1 Gammaproteobacteria bacterium
GCCTTGGCGCACTAGGCAGCCCGTACGATTAAAACCGGGAAAGACCTCAGTGACTTTTCCCGGATGCCTAAGGAAGATCACCGTAGAAGCGGCTTTGAATGCAGAACTTGATGGTCACCTAGGCTATGACCGGCATCAACTGTCAGACAACGACAACGCTCGTAACGGTTATTCCAGCAAGACTCTGATGAGCGAAGAGGGCACCTTTGAGATTGATGTACCGCGTGACCGAGAAGGCTCTTTTGCACCCCAGTTAGTCAAAAAGCATCAGCGCCGTGACCGGTATGGACGACAAGATTCATCGCCTGTACGCCAACCTGAGATTGTCGCCAGCTTTAAGGAGATGTATGACGCCGATGTCTCACCGACCCTGCTCTCCAAGGTCACGGATGCCGTGATTGAGCAGGTCATCGAATGGCAATCTCGTCCAAGGGCAAAATTCTGGCTCAGCGTACTCACGAAGCTACGAAATCGGGGTGTCAGGAACATCCTGATTGCCTGTGTAGATGGCCTGAAGGATTTTCCTGATGCCGTACAGGCCACCTACCCCAAAACGCAGATTCAGTTGCGCATCGTGCACATGGTACGTCACTCTACGAAGTACGTGTCTTGAAAAGACTATCAGTCGGTCACCGAGGAAGAAGCGTTGCTTGCTCTGGAGCAATTTGCCGAGCATTGGGACGAAAAATACCCGCAGATCAGTAAGAGCTGGTGAAGCTGCTAGGGTAACCTCAACACCTTGTTTCACTATTCCGAGGATATCCGCAAGGCCATTTATACCACCAATGCCATTGAGTCACTTAACAGCGTGCTGCGTAAGGTCACCAAAAAACGCCAGTTGTTCCCTTCTGACGATTCGGTCAAGAAGATGATTTATCTGGCCATACCTGTCTGCAGCCGGCAGGCACGAAGCATCAAAAAAGTGGACCATGCTGATTCGTAACTGGAAAGCGGCATTGAATCGTTTTATGATTGAGATCGAAGATCAACTAACAGACTTCGTTTAACTCACCTTCCTCAGGATTAACGTGATAGGGCTTCATGAACCAACGGGGTTCATAGGCACCGATTGGAATCAAGGCCAGATCAAAAGAGCCATATTTGTTACCGATGTCCTTGAAATGACCGGCATAACCGGAATCACCGGCAAAAAAGATTCGTCTGTCTTTCGTTTCAATAACCCAGGAAGCCCAGAGCCGCTTAAAGGCATCAAACAGGGTACGCTTACCCCAGTGTTGTGCCGGTTCTGCAGTAAACCGAATATTCTTAATGATATGGCTTGCACCCCAGTCCAGTTCGGTTATCTGGATACCCTCCAAGCTCAGATCATCCAGCCAGGTTTTCATTCCTAATGGAACGAGGAAGTGAATGTTTGTGTTGTGTTTTGCAAGCCCTTTGATTGAGTTCACATCCAGTGAGTCGTAATGGTCATGTGAAATTACCACGGCTTGGATTTTTGGTAAATCCTCAATTGACATTGCCGGTGGTACAGCACGTCGCGGCCCGGCCCATAAGACTGGTGAGGCGCGCTCAGAAAATTGTGGGTCGGTTAAAATATTCATGCCGTCAATCTGGATGAGAAAGGTAGCATGACCGATCCAGGTTAATGACGGTCGTGAGGTATTGGTTCGTATGTGCTGGTGTTGTGAGCGATCAATGGGAAAATAATAGCTATTTACATTCTGAATGTCTTTCGATAACTGTTTCCATTTCCAAGTGATAAATTCGATGAAACCTTTTGAGTCGTCGTAATGAAGGTTTCTGAAACCGCCGGGAGTATGGTGTTCCTTGTTGGCATCAAAATGTGGATTACTGGTACACGAAGCTAACGCCGCTATAGTCAGCAGGATGATGGCAGGTGTGATATGCATGGAAGACCGGAATGAGGCAAGCAATGGGCGGGTAGTTTTTTAGCAGGTTGTTAAATAAAAAATGCAGGGATAAGATGTCAGTGTATCTATTATAATATATCACATGCAGCAGGCCCGGGATATTCTCCAAAAGGTATTTGGTTATGACAATTTTCGTCTGAATCAAGCCGATATTGTTAATGCGGTCATCCGAGGTAATGATGTGTTGGCATTGATGCCGACGGGTGGAGGTAAGTCATTGTGCTACCAGATCCCGGCTATGGTGAGGGATGGCACAGGTATCATCGTATCGCCATTGATTGCCCTTATGCAGGATCAGGTTGATGCGCTGAGGCAGCTTGGTATTGGAGCCGCATTCCTGAATGCTACGCAGGATTATCGAACCCGTATGCAAGTCACCAATGACCTGAAAGCTGGTGAGCTTGACCTGCTGTACATTGCTCCCGAGCGATTGCTGACTGAACAGATGCTGGATTTTCTTGATCGGGCCCGGTTGGCATTGTTCGCCATTGATGAGGCGCATTGTGTTTCGCAGTGGGGCCATGATTTTCGTAAGGAATACCAACGGTTGTCGCAGCTCCATGAACGGTTTCCCAAAGTCCCTCGTATCGCCATGACCGCAACGGCGGATCAGCGTACTCGCGAAGAAATTATCGAGCAATTAAACCTGCATGGCGCAACGGTTTATATCAACAGTTTTGATCGACCGAATATACGTTACACCATAAATGAACAGGCAAACGCACGTGAGCAGCTGTTGCGTTTTATCCGGCTTGAGCATGAAGCAAGCGCCGGTATTGTTTACTGTCTCTCGCGGTATAAGGTGGAAGATATTGCCGCATGGTTGTGTATGGAAGGTTATATCGCATTGCCTTATCACGCCGGCCTAGCTGACGAGGATCGGCAGCGTAATCAGCAGCGTTTCCTGCGTGAGGACGGTATTATCATTGTTGCCACTATCGCCTTTGGGATGGGGATTGATAAGCCTGATGTGCGGTTTGTAGCACATCTCAATCTGCCCAAAAGCATTGAGGCCTATTATCAGGAAACGGGTCGAGCCGGGCGTGACGGACAACCGGCAAGTGCTTGGATGTCATACGGATTACAGGATGTCATCAAGCTGCGTCAGATGACCCAGGATTCGGATGCAGACGAGCAATACAAGCGGGTTTCACATTACAAACTGGAATCCATGCTGGGGTTGTGTGAGCTGACTAATTGTCGTCGGCAGACCTTGCTGGGATATTTTGGGGAAAAACTGCATCAGCCTTGTGGTAACTGTGATAATTGTCTGAATCCACCGCAAACCTGGGATGCCACCAAAGCCGCACAAAAAGCCATTTCAGCAGCCTATCGGACAGGGCAATTATTTGGTGTGAACTATCTGGTTGATATCCTGCTCGGCAGGGAAAATGCACGTATAAAGCAAAATCGACATCATCATTTACAGGTCTATGGTATCGGTACCGAACTGAATAATGTTGCATGGCGTGGGCTATACCGGCAATTAATTGCACTGGGCTACCTTAATGTTGATACCGCCGGGCATGGTTCGTTGAGGCTTGCCGAAAAATGTCGACCGCTGTTACGTGGAGAAATTAACCTCGCATTACGTAAACTGGAGCGGACGAAAAAGATGGCACGAATAAAAAGCGGCGTGGCTGACAGTCGCATTTCTGCCCGTGATACAAAGTTGTTCGAGGCATTGCGTGTATTACGTCTGGAGCTTGCCAAAAAGCAGGGTGTGCCGCCCTATGTTATATTCCATGATTCAACACTCATTGCGATGGCAAGCAAACGTCCCGATACTTCTGATGCCATGCGTTCTATCTCCGGTGTTGGTGAAGCGAAGCTCAAGCGCTATGGCAGGGCTTTTATGCGCGTAATTGAGCAACACCTGTAATTTTTCCACTGGTTGGCTAAACTCCAGCCTATCTAATACCACTTTTAATGAGATTTTCTAGAGCGCCTGATCGTCCCAATGTGAATCATATCCAACGTCAGGTTCAAACCATGCCAGCTTATCATGTAACTCAACCACCCTGCCGACTATGATTAATGTGGGAGGTAGTACATGTTCGCTCTTAGTAAGCATTGGCAGATCTCTGAGCGTTGATGTCAGTACCCGTTGATGATGAGTTGTGCCCTGTTGGATAATCGCTGCAGGTGTATCGCCAGATAATCCATGAGCAATTATTTTTTCGCATATTTGAGGCAGAGATTTTAATCCCATATAAAATACTAAAGTCTGATTTTCCAATGCCAGAGACTCCCAGTTTAAATTAACCGTGCCGTCTTTGAAGTTGCCGGTAACAAAGGTACATGACTGTGCATAATCTCTATGGGTCAGTGGTATGCCGGAGTAGCTTGCGCAACCTGTTGCGGCTGTTATCCCTGGTACAATCTGGAAAGGGATATTATTTGATGCCAGCGTTTCAATCTCCTCGCCGCCGCGACCAAATATAAAAGGATCACCGCCCTTCAGACGTAAAACACGCTTGCCTTGCCTAGCGAGTTCAATCAGTAGTTCATTAATACGTTCCTGGCGTACAGTATGATAATTACGCTTTTTGCCAACATAAATGCGCTGCGCGTCACGACGCACCATTTCCAGTATGGGCTGAGAGACTAGACGGTCATGCAGGACTACATCGGCTTGCTGCATTAAGCGTAATGCACGAAAGGTCAGTAAGTCCGGATCTCCGGGTCCTGCACCGACAAGATAAACTTCGCCCTGTGTGATATTATTGTTATCTGTATTAAGTATATCTTGTAAAGCCTCACGTGCAACCGCATCTTTGCCGGCGAATAGTAATTCACTAACCCTACCCTCAAGTACTTTTTCCCAAAACTTTTTTCGCTGGATTACATCATCAAAGCGTGCCTTGGCCTTTTCTCTGAATTCTTCAGCTAAAGTGGCCAATCTGCCATAAGCTGCCGGGATGGTGGATTCCAGTTTGCCACGTAATAGGCGTGCCAGTACGGGAGAGGCACCACCTGTAGATATGGCAATCTGAACCGGATCGCGATCAACAATTGATGGCATGACAAACGTGCCATCATTGGGATTATTAACAACATTAACCGGGATATTATCTGCATGTGCCTTTTGAGAAATAATATGGTTTATGTGCATACTATTGGTTGCCGCTATCACGATTCGATAATGGCTGATATCCGTTTTAGCATCAAAAGCATAATTCTGACATATGATTTTTTGCTCTTTTTGCCATTGACTCAGAGCTTCACTCAGCTTGGGTGCTATGACGGTTATATTGGCACCGGCATCCAAAAGCAGCGCGGCCTTACGTGTGGCAATCTCCCCACCACCGACGACGAGGCAATCAAGGCCACGGATATCCATGAATACAGGAAGATACTTCATAATCCGATGTTAGTTCGGTGGGCCGGAATATGGAGAACCTCTTAATTATTCTGGATCACGATCTTGGGAAATTTGCGGGCATAGGATCTCGCTTGCAGGCTGAGCTTACCGGCGGTGCGACGGGCAATCTCGCGGTAGACCTGCGAAATGCGTGCGTCAGGTTCTGCTACTACAGTGGGCTTTCCGGTGTCTGTTTCCTCCCGAATTCGCTTATCTAACGGTAGCGCGCCTAAGAAGTCGACATTTTCCTCCTCGGCCATACGGACACCTCCCCCCTCACCAAAGATCGGTTCCTCATGGCCACACTCCGAGCAAATATGCAGGCTCATATTTTCCACAATGCCTAATACCGGTACTTCTACCTTATCGAACATCTTCAAGCCCTTTCTCGCATCCAGCAGGGCGATGTCCTGGGGTGTTGTTACGATCACTGCACCGGAGACCGGCACTTTTTGTGCCAGTGTCAGCTGTGTATCTCCAGTACCCGGTGGGAGGTCAACCACTAGATAATCCAGCTCTTTCCAGTTCGTGTCTTTGAGTAGCTGTTCCAGTGCCTGGGTTACCATCGGACCGCGCCAGATCATTGGCGTATCTTCTTCCACGAGGAAGCCAATCGACATAGCTTGGATGTGATAACTCATCATGGGTTCCAGTGTTTTGCCGTCCGGTGAGTCAGGGCGACCTGAAATACCCAGCATACGTGGTTGTGAGGGACCGTAGATATCCGCATCCAGTATTCCTGCTTTAGCACCTTCGGTAGATAAAGCCAGTGCCAGATTGACGGCAGTGGTAGATTTGCCCACTCCACCCTTGCCGGAGGCTACCGCAATGATATTCTTCACGCCCGGCACCAAATCCAGATTTTTCTGGACTTTGTGCTCAACGACCTTGAAGGAGGCATCCACTTCGCATGAGGATACCCCATCAAGTGTTTCAATGGCCGTTTTGACCTGTTGGGACAGGGTATCGAGATAGCCTTTGGCAGGGTAGCCCAGAACGATCTGGATACTGGTTTTATCGCCATCTATGGCAATGTCCTTAACTGCTTTACCCTTCATCAGATCCTGATCAATATGTGGGTCAATAATTCCCGACAAGATGGCTTCGATTTGTTCTTTCATGTGATAGCTTCTCCAATAAGGTCAAAAATTGGTTGATATTCTATGGGTGTACCAGAAAACTCATATGTCCCTGATGTAGTACATCGGGCTATTTTGTTCTGGTTCTGTGTAATCCAGCTTAATAAACCTTTTTATAGTATAGCAAGGGGCTTTCGATGAATGCAGTGTTGATTGAGGCTCTGGCTATTGAGTTCTTTACTTATCGTGTCGATGGTTTACTAGGGCGTGTTAGCACTACTGCAGCACCTCGACTATGAGCACAAAGACGATGAACCCGAGGAAGATGACATCGAGTTTCTCGAATCGGGAAAAGATCCTGCGCAAGCCCTTGAACCGCCGGAAGAGCCGCTCGACCTCGTTGCGCCGCTTGTACAGTTCCTTGTCGTATTCCCACGGATCGGTGCGGTCTTTTTTCGG
>JAPYNQ010000011.1 GCA_028289815.1 Gammaproteobacteria bacterium
CTTATCAAAAATATGCAAACTACAGTAACCAAAGGAAAAAAATGTGGCTGGACTGTTCGGCAGAAAATCAATACCGGTACTTGGGATCGACATCAGTTCTATCGCGGTGAAGCTGGTCGAGCTGAGTAAGGCAGGCAAAACCTACAAAGTCGAGAGTTATGCCGTCGAACCTCTGCCGGTAAACTCGGTTGTGGACAAGCGTATAGAAGATGTTGAAGCTGTTGGTCAGGGTATCGACAGGGCGGTAAGAAAGTCCGGTACCAAATTAAAAACCTGTGCTGTTGCTGTGTCAGGTTCCTCTGTCATCACCCGTGTTATCCCGATGTCGGCAGAGCTGTCGGATACGGAAATGGCAGATCAGATTCTGATTGAAGCCGATCAATACATACCTTACGACCTAGAGGAGGTAAGTTACGACTTTTCCGTTATTGGTCCCGCTGAAGGCAACTCCGAACAAGTAGATGTGTTACTGGCTGCTTCACAGAGAGAGAACGTGGACCGCCGTGTTGAGTGCTGTGAGTATGCCGGCCTCACGGCAAAAGTGGTTGATATAGAGGCCTACGCGATTGAACGCTCATTTGAATTGCTCAGGCACCAGCTCCCGGATCAGGGCATAGACAAGGTTGTTGCAGTTGTCGATGCCGGTACGACGACGATGGCTATTACGGTGCTTCATGACGGAAATGTTATCTATACCCGTGATCAGACATTTGGTGGTAAGCAGCTGACTGAAGAAATCATGCGCCGCTACGGCATTTCCTATGAAGAGGCTGAGCAAAAAAAGCGCCAAGGCGGGCTGCCGGATAATTATTACGGTGAGGTGCTGGAACCGTTCAAGGAAAACATTGTCCAGGAAATTAACCGTCTGCTTCAGTTTTTCTTTGCCAGTAGCTCATTCAATGCGATTGATAATATCGTCATGGCTGGAGGCAATAGTGCCATCCCGAATATTGACAGCATGGTAGAGCAGGGTGTTGGTGCGCCGGCCATAATGGCCAAACCTTCTGCGCACCTGAAAGTGTCAGGTCGCGCCCATGCAGATAGGCTGCATGCTAATGCCGAGGCGTTGCTGGTTTCTTTCGGACTTGCTCTAAGGAGTTTTGACTAATGGCAAAAATCAACCTACTGCCTTGGCGCGAGGAACTTCGTGCCCAGCGTAATCGGGAGTTCGGGATTATTGTTGGCGGCGTTGCCTCCGTGGCTATCGGAGTGGTCGCAGCGATGAGTGCTTACTATGGAATTTTGATTGATATCCAGAAAGGGCGCAATGCATTCTTGGAAAATGAAATCTCCAGACTGGATAAAAAAATAGAAGAGATCAAGGAGCTAAAAAGCAAAAGAGAACGCCTGCTGCAAAGAATCATGACCGTTCAGGAGCTACAGAGTAACCGTACTGAAATCGTGCATCTGTTTGATGAGACTGTTAAGGCTGTTCCCGATGGGGTTTATCTGACTTCCATGAAGCAAACAGGCAGAAAGCTCTCCATAACCGGAGTCGCCGAATCCAATACCCGTGTTTCGGAATTTGTCGGCAATATTGAGGTGTCCGAGTGGATGAAAGCACCCGAAATCAACATTATCACGCGCAACAGGGATGCCGCATTGCAAACCAATAATTTTACCATCCATCTGCAACAGGACAGCCCGGGCGCGGTCAGTGATGAAGGCGGAGGAGAAGGCTGATGAAAACAGACTTTGCTGCGGCATTCGACTTTGGCAATTTAGATCAGAGTAATCCCGGTTCTTGGCCCGTCGGTATTAAAGGGCTGTTCATGATAGGGTTATTTGTGGCCATCATTGCCGCCGGAATCTTTCTGGATGCTGGCCTTTATCGTCCGATTACCCTGCTGGATGCGGATCTGAAGCAGGCTGAGAGAAGCCTTGAAGAAGAGCTGAAGCCCAAATTTGAGACCAAGGCAGCGTTGGCTGCCAATCTTGACGCATACAGGGCCCAACTTGATGAAATGGAGCGTTCCTTTGGTGCCATGCTGCAAAAGCTGCCTGAAGATTTGCAGATTGATTCCCTGATTATTGATATTTCACAAGCGGGATTGCGCAGTGGACTGGAGTTTGATTTGATTAAACCAGGCCCGCAGACCCCCCAGGAATTCTATACTGAATTACCGATCAACATTACCGTTGTAGGCACCTACCATGAATTCGGTGACTTTGTCAGTGGCCTGTCAGAGCTGAATCGAATTGTCAGCGTGCATGATGTCAATCTGTCGCCGTTAGATGAGTCCGGCAAACTCCAGATGCAACTTGTGGCGAAGACCTACAAGGCCAAGGCTGAGTCAGAGTAGGGTAACCCCGAGGTTAAGCTGATTATGATCAAGAAACTTGTCAAGCCTGGCGTCTCTGCCATTGCGCGCTTAAGCGTCATACTGGGCTTTCTGGTTCTGGCTGGCTGTGTCGGGGCCGATTACTCCGACTTGCAGGCCTATATTGATGAGGTAAACAACCGGCAGCGACCAAGCATTGAGCCGCTCCCCGAGTTCACCCCTTACCCTGTTTATGTCTATGAATCCGGCGATTTGCGAGATCCATTTGAGCGGTCAGCGTTCATTGAGCAGCAGGCAGAGGTCGCCATTGAAGGGAGCGGCATTCGCCCGCCGGAAAGAGACACCAAAGAACCTCTGGAAGAGTTTCCACTGGATTCACTCAGAATGGTCGGTACGCTGGAGCAGGCCGCTACCATATGGGCACTGATAAAAGACAGTGTAGGTTCCATTCATCGGGTGAGATCCGGAAATTACATAGGTAAAAACTACGGAAAGATCATTTCAATAACGGAGCGTGAAGTTGAACTGCTGGAAATCGTGCCGAACGGGTTGGGCGCCTTTATCGAACGTCCGGCCACAATAGCACTCACTGATTCTTCCGCTGTCGGGTTATAGGAGACCACGAGCAATGAAACATTATGACGATATCGCCAATCCTCTAGGTTCTGCGACTGCCAGTTATTTCCCGCGGCGTGTATTTTATGCACTGTGCCTGCTGTTATTAACGGCTTTTGCTGTCCATGCCAATACCCTCACAGACATCAGTTATTCTACCTTACCCGGAAACGCGGTACAGATGACGCTGTCTCACTCTGAATCCGTTCAGGAACCACTGGTATTTACTATTGATGATCCGGCCCGGATAGTGCTTGATTTGGGCAATACCCGCAATGGCCTGACAAACAGGTCACGCAAGGTAGGTGTGGGCGTCATCAATGGCTACCGCTCTGCCGAAGCCAAAGATCGTACCCGTGTTGTGATTGATCTTGTGCAGATGACATCGTATGAAACAAGTGTGAGCGGAAATACAATCAACATACAATTTGGTGGTAGTGGTAGCACCCCCGACGCGATTGATAGTGCGACAAGCTCAGTCCTTGGCACCGCTCAGGCATCTTCTGCCGGCGAGGTGAAAAACATCAGTTTTGAACGGGGCAGGCAAGGAGAGGGCCTGATTAAAGTAATACTCCCTTCCGCCAGAACTGCTGTTGACATGAGACAGGAGGCAGACAAGCTGGTTGTCGAGCTGTTTGATAGCCGGCTTCCGCAGAACTTACAGCGCAAGCTGGATGTCACCGATTTCGCCACCCCGGTTTATCAGATTGATGCCATCCAGAAAGCCGACAATGCCCGCTTGGAAATACAGGTCAGCGACCGCAATGAACACCTAGCATACCAGTCCAATGAAGAATTTGTCATAGAGGTCAAACCCCTGACGGCAGCACAGGAAGAAGCGGTAAAGAAAAAACAATACACCGGCGAGAAACTTTCGCTGAATTTTCAGGACATAGAAGTTCGTTCCGTGTTACAACTGCTTGCCGACTTTACCGGCCTCAATGTTGTCGTCAGCGATACGGTCAGCGGCAATCTGACGCTGCGTTTGCGCAATGTTCCCTGGGATCAGGCACTGGATATCATCCTGAGAACCAAAGGGCTGGGCCAACGCCAGACAGGCAACGTCATACTGATTGCTCCTGCGGCGGAGATTGCCAACGCAGAGCGGCTGGAGCTTGAAGCGGCGCAACAGATACGTGAACTTGAGCCGTTGCAAATCGAATACATTGAAGTCAACTATGCAGATGCAAACGATTTGGTCGCGATACTAACTTCAGGCGGAGAAGAAGCGGGCCTACTGGATGAGCGGGGCAGCATTGTAACCGATGTCAGAACCAACACCCTGATCGTGCGCGCAACGGCATCACAGACCGCAGAAATACGGGCACTGGTTGCTGAACTGGATATACCCATAAAACAGGTACTGATTGAGTCAAGAGTGGTGTCGGCCACAGACAACTTCACCAAAAGCCTGGGTGTCCGCTTTGGTTTCAGCAAGCGAGACGCAATCAGGGGTGGTATCTATGGTGGTTCCGGCTATACAGTGGGCGGTTCTCAGCCGGGTCAATTTACCTATGGAGGGGAAGATCCTGTCGTGACAGCATTTGCTACTGAAGGAGGAGATGCTGAAGGACTGATAGTTGATCTGCCGTCCACAGAAAGAGGTGCCAGCTTGGCGCTTGCGGTCGGTCGCGTTGGCAGTCACTTGCTTCAGCTTGAGCTTTCTGCCATGCAGGAAGAAGGTCGCGGTGAAGTTATATCAAGCCCTAAGCTCATTACCGCCGACAAGCATGCTGCGACCATACAGGATGGCCTGCAAATTCCCTACCAAGAAGCGACCTCTGCCGGTGCGACCAGTACGTCCTTCCGCGATGCCGTGCTTTCGCTTACAGTGACCCCGCAGATCACCCCGGATGATCGCGTCATTATGGACTTGGCGGTAAGCAGGGATTCAGTCGGTCCGCAATTTGGCGGTGGAGCACCCGCTATCAATACACAAAATGTGGAGACCCAAGTCATTGTGGATAACGGCGAAACAGTAGTTCTGGGTGGTGTTTATGTACGAACATTGAATGAGTCCAGTCGGCGGGTCCCCTTCCTTGGTGACTTGCCTTACGTCGGCTGGGCCTTCAGAAACAAGACCAGCCTTGATAACAAGTCTGAACTGCTGATTTTCGTAACGCCCAAAATCCTTCGCGAGAGTTTGACGCTGAATTAAAGCCTCTCAGACCTTGAAATACTAGGATTGAAAATGATTCAAGGGGGAGATGCAGAGATCGGTTGAATTTCCTTTGATCCGCATGCCTTGGTCAGAAGCGACCAGTGTAATACATTTTTCAGGCTTGTTTGGCTGCCAGACAGGCAGCCGTAGCATATGATGGCTACTATGAAAAATACTATATAATCAAACTCATGGGTACTATCCAAAAAGAAGTGTATGACGCTTTTCTCGCCGCTGGCGTACCGGAAAAAAAGCGGATGCGGCAGCTCGGGTGCTATCAGGAACGCCGGATAAAGTCGCGACAAAGACCGACATCGTCAAGCTGGAATCCCGGTTAGCAGAACTTGAAACTAAACTGACCTGGCGGTTGGTAACGGTGGTTGGCATCAATCTCGCCACGGTCGGTGCGGCAACCGCATACTTGGCTACAGTCATCAGCAGCAGCTAGTATCCATCTCAATCAACCGGGTACGGTACCTGTCGTCGGTTATGGAGCGACAGAGGAAGCATTGCCGGCCAATTCAGACTGGCCGCCTTAAAGGGGTCTGGAGATTCAGAGTAATCGTTTTAGCTTCGGATGAGGTAACCGATGCCGGCACGGCCTTTGCTCGCTACTTCACAGCCAGCTCCTCCAGCTGTTTTGCCTTGATGATCTGGCCATCCAAGGCGGCATCAGAGGCACTACGACCATAAGCCACTGAAATCAGCTGGCTGTAATAAACAACCGGCATATTGAATTTGGTGCCATATTTGGCGTTGATCTGGTCCTGGTAAATCTCGACATTCGCTTGGCACAGCGGACAAGGCGTCGCAATCATATCGGCATCGTGGTCATAGGCTGCCTCAATAATGCCTCTAATCATCTCCTGAGATTTTTCAGGTTCGGAAAAGGCCAGGGCACCGCCACAACACTGCACTTTCTTCTCATAGGTCGGAATAGAGTCGCCGCCCAGCGTATCGACCAAGCCATCAAGGTACATCGGATTTTCATAAGACTCGCCGTCGATACCGAAAGGACGATTGGTCTGACACCCGACATAACCGGCGACCTTGATACCCTCCAGTGGTTTCTTTACCCCCTTGCCAATTTCCTCATAACCGATATCCTCAATTAAAACCTCGGCCATATGGCGAATCGGCGTCTCATTCTTCAGCTTCATACCGGCCTCAGCGAGCGCCTCATTGGCCTCTCTGAACATATTCTCATCATCCTGAAAACGTTCGGCGGCTTCACGGGTGGACAACCAGCAGGCCGCACAAGTGGCAACGATATCCTGACCGGTATTATGTTCCTCGGACAAAGCAATGTTGCGCGCCGACATGACCAGACGCGGCAATTCACCACCACTGCCATAACCGATAGAGGCAGAACAACAATTCCAGTCCGGGATTTCATTCAGTTGTACATCCAGCTCCTCACACATAGTGGCGACAGACTTCATCATATTGGACGAAGTCGCCCCCTTCTGCGAAGAGCAACCGGGATAATACGAATACTCATGTTTTGCCATAATTAAAGCCTCTTATTCTGTTTGTAGTGTGGAACCGACTGACGATCAACCGGCATGGCAAGTCTCTTACCATGCCAGCCCGGCTATTGTACAGACCGGAAACAGCCTGATCACGCCTGTTCTCATCAAAAAAATCATTGACGGCATAGGGCCCGGCCTAAATGCTTTCGCTTCAAGGGCGCCGGGCCATAATAATGTCGATGATCAGCTAATCACGAAGCAGTGGCCGATGCAGGCCTCTGCTTATCGAAATACTCGCCGGTAACCTTGAACACCATCGGTGCAAGCAACAACAGGCCGATCAGATTGGGAATCGCCATCAGGCCGTTGAGCGTATCCGACAGATTCCAGACAAAATCAACCTTGACATTAGCAAACGCCAAGGCGACCAGTACCCACAAGCCTCGGTAGATCATCAAAGTCTTTTCACTGAACAGATACTGCCAGCAACGTTCACCGTAATACGACCAGCCCAGGATAGTGGTAAAGGCAAAGATCGCCAAGGCGATAGTGACGATATACTGGCCGCCGGGAATTGAAGTATCGAAGGCATGAGAAGCTAGCACAGCGCCGGTCAGACCGCCGCCGTCTTCATCAATCGCCGTCCAGGCCCCTGAGGTTAGGAGCACCAGCGCCGTCATGGTGCACACCACAATAGTGTCGATAAAGGTCCCGAGCATGGCAATGATTCCCTGGCGCACCGGATTATTGGTTTGCGCGGCTGCGTGAGCGATTGCCGCCGAACCTAGGCCGGCCTCATTGGAAAACACCCCGCGTGCAACACCGAAGCGAATTGCTGCGGCAACTGCCGCACCAGCAAAACCACCGGCGGCTGCAATCGGTTCAAAGGCATACTTGAAAATCAAACCGATGGCATGGGGTACCTCAGCGATATTAATCAGAATAATAAGCAGAGCGGCGACGATATATAGGATGATCATAGCCGGTACCAGCTTACCGGCGACATCCCCAATACGCTGGATACCCCCCAGAATGGCAAAACCGACCAACATGGCGACCACCACCCCGGTCAGCCACAACGGCACTGAAAAGCTCTTGTCGAGCACCGCCGCCATAGAATTGACCTGCACTGCATTGCCGATACCAAAGGCCGCCACTGCGCCAAAGATCGCAAACAACACACCGAGCGTCTTACCCAGAACAGGCGCAAACTCACCGACACCGTTACGCAGATAATACATCGGGCCACCAACGTATTTACCGTTGGCATCAACCTCACGATAAATCACCGCGCACACCGCCTCGGCATACTTGGTAGCCATGCCAAACAGGGCGATGACCCACATATAAAAAATTGCTCCGGGCCCGCCTAGGGCAATTGCCGTAGCCACCCCGGCGATATTCCCGGTACCGACGGTAGCCGAAAGAGCGGTCATCAGGGCGTTAAACGGCTTGACCTCCCCGGAACCCTCAACATCCTTGCTCAACAACAAGCGAAAGCCATAGCCTACCTTACGCCAAGGCATAAACACTAGGCCGACGGTCAGCAGTACCCCGGTAACCCCAAGCGCACCGAGCATCGGCGGCCCCCAGGCAAAGGCGTTGATGGAGTTGATAATATCGTTCAGTTTGTCCATGTGGTTATACTCGCCTTTAAAGAAGGTGATTTATATAGCTAGCAGCAACAGAGCTGGATACTTGGAATAAAATCTGCCCCCTGATGTTTCAAATTTGATTCTATTAGAGTTATCGGGGAATACAAGCGACTGTATGCGTTCATTGCCCAATCGATCAGCTTTCTGTTAAACAACAAGAGAATTGCTACAGAGAAGATCGAGGACTATGATAAAGACAGTTGTGGGATGCTTCCGGGTACCGCGCTATATAGCGGATCTACCCATAATGCCAATTTTACAGGAGAAAAAATCCATGAAACTCAAATTGATATTCACCTTACTGTTAATCTGCCTGCCCGGTCAGTCCGTCAATGCCGGGATTGTAAGTGAGGCCATTGAATATATGGACGGTGACACAGTATTGACGGGTCACATGTACTTTGACGACAGTATCCGGGGCAAACGACCGGGAGTCTTGGTTATACATGAATGGTGGGGACTGAATGACTATGCAAAAAAACGTGCCGAAATGCTGGCCAGCATAGGCTACATTGCGTTTGCGGCGGATATGTACGGCGATCACAAAGTGACCAGTCATGCCGAAGACGCCAAAGGTTGGATGATGCAGATCACCTCGAGTATAGATGCTTGGCAAAAACGTGCCCGACTGGGACTGGAAGTTTTGAGAGGACATAAGCTTAGCAGGGCCGATGATATGGCTGCCATCGGCTATTGCTTTGGCGGTGCCACGGTGATGCAGCTGGCCTATAGCGGCTCGGACATAGACGGCGTGGTCAGTTTTCACGGTTCATTACCCGTTGCCGACGAAGCCCAGGCAAAGGCGATTAAAACCCGCGTTATGGTTGCCCACGGCTATGCCGACTCCTTCATCCCCAAAGAGCGCATTGCCGGTTTCAAGGCGGCCCTCGACAGTGCTGGAGTGGACTGGCAGTTCAACACCTACAGTGGTGCCAGGCACGGCTTTACCAATCCGGGGGCCTCAAGCTATGGTATAGATGCGCTGGCTTATGACGCTAATGCCGATAAACGCTCTTGGCAACAGATGCAGAACTTTCTGGAAGAAATATTTGCAGACTAGATACCGGGCAGGTGCTGGATGCCATCATGGCAGGCGTAAGAAATTATTTCGATAGTGCAGCAACTCGGCAATAGAGTCACGTATATCATCCATCGCCAAGTGTGCACCCTTCTTGTCGAGGTCGTTCAAAATATCAGGATGCCAGCGCCTAGCCAGCTCCTTGATGCTGCTGACATCCAGATTACGATAATGAAAATAGGCCTCCAGCCTAGGCATCAACCTTGCCATGAACCTGCGGTCCTGGCAGATACTGTTGCCGCACATGGGTGATGCGCCTAGCGGGACATACTGCCGAAGAAACTCAATAGTCGCTGTTTCAGCCTGAACCGCGGTAACATCGCTTTGCCTGACCCGTGCAACTAGGCCTGATTTAGTATGCTGTCTGGTGTTCCAGACATCCATGCTGTCCAACGCCTCCGGAGGAGTGCTGATCGCAAACACCGGACCTTCGGCACGAATATTCAAATGCTTATCGGTCACAATGGTAGCGATCTCAATAATCAAATCGCTAAAAGTATCCAAACCGGTCATTTCCAGATCAATCCAGATCAGATTTTCCGAATTTGTCGCCATGAAGAAACTTTTTCCGTGGTGATGGTAGAATATGACCGTACTTTAACACTAAACTACAACGACAAACCTGCTAAACCCGGAAAAAAACAATGATGCAATTTAATGAAATAAGCGGACTGGTCATCGTCATGTTATTGGCCGGCATCACCATACAAATCTGGCTGGCCATCAGGCACATATCACATATTGAGCAACACAAAGGGCAGGTGCCCGAGGTATTTGCCGATAAAATTCCGCTACGGGCACACCGCAAAGCAGCGCAATACACCATAGCAAAAACCAGACTGAACATATTCAGCGCTATTGCCGGTGCCACCGTGCTACTGCTGTGGACATTCGGTGGAGGGCTGGAGATACTTAACGGCTTCTGGCAGCAAGCCGGCTGGACAAACATGATTACCGGCACAGCTCTCATTCTATCCTTCATGCTGATCGGCATTATCATCGACATACCGATCTCGCTCTACTCAACATTTGTCATAGAAGAAAAATATGGCTTCAATAAGATGACAGGCAAGCTCTTTGTCACAGACATGATCAAAGGTATGGCACTGGCCTTGATTCTGGGCACCCCATTGATACTAGTCGTACTTTGGCTGATTGAAAAATCAGGTGCGCTATGGTGGCTGTATGTATGGACGGTCTGGATCAGCTTCAGCCTGATACTGATGTGGGTCTACCCCTTACTCATAGCGCCGATATTCAACCGATTTCAGCCGCTGGAAGACCAAGAACTCAAAAAGCGCATCACCACACTGCTGGAGCGATGCGGATTCTCCTCCGACGGCATTTTTGTTATGGATGGCTCAAAGCGCTCCGGGCATGGTAATGCCTACTTCACCGGCTTTGGAACCCATAAACGGATCGTCTTTTATGACACCCTGATAAAGACGCTGAGTATAGATGAAACCGAAGCCGTCTTGGCCCACGAACTGGGACACTTCAAATACAACCACATCAGAAAAAGCATAATCCTGATGTCCGCCACAAGCCTGCTCGGCCTTGCCATACTCGGCAGACTGATTGAAAACCCGGCACTCTATCATGGCTTGGGAGTCAGCGAAGTCTCCGTCCATGTGGGTCTGCTGCTGTTTATACTGATCGTGCCGCTATTCACCTTCTTTATCTCCCCGCTGCACTCGGCCTACTCAAGAAAGCACGAATTCGAGGCAGATGAATATGCCGGGCGACAAAGCGATGCGGCACAACTGATCTCAGCCTTGGTCAAAATGTACGAAGAAAACGCCAGCACCCTGACGCCCGATCCGCTGCACTCGGCATTCTACGACTCCCATCCAACCGCATCGGTACGAATCGCCCGCTTGCAGGGCGCATGAGAAAAGGGCACCACAGTAGCCGAGGAGTTCCGTGCGGGAAATAGCTCATAAGAACGGCATAGAGTCATTTTGGGGGCTACTCAAACAAAGCCATAACGGTATTTTTCATCATTCTGGCGACAAGCACCTTGGCAGCTACGTTTCCATTGCTTGCCAGACGGTACGATCTGCGGAAGCGCGATACACCAGCAAACGGCTTCGGTATCGGGAGTTGGTGAGAGGGCAGCCGTGAATTGTCGGGCGGAACTCGAGAAAAAATTTAGCGGGCGGCTACGTGTTGATCCACAGTTTGACCGCCAAATCGTATCGTACCAAGGCAACAAAAATCTTCCCGGATTGCGGTGGATGAAGTACAAGGAAGGTTTTTCAAAGGCTTTGGTCGAAAGATTTATAAAGGAAAAGTCCCCCAGTGATTTGCTCGATCCATTCAGCGGTCTCGGCACAGCGCCTTTGGTTGCTTCGGGTCAGGGTGTGAATGCCACGGGCATTGAGATCATGCCGGTTGGCGTGCTGGCGGCAACAGGGATAGCCCATGCCGCTAACGGTCTCGACAAGGAGGAATTTCACGCTGTGGGAATGGATCTGTTGCGTCGGGTGTCTCGCCGAAAGAAGGCAGGGTCATCGTATCGCTTCCCCCATGTCGGTATTACGGAAAAAGCGTTCCCGGAGAAAACCGAAAAGGACATCGCCAAGGCCAGAGAGTTTATTGATCAAGTAGATGATTCGCCCATGCATGACATGTTGAATCTTGCCTGCATGTCAATTCTCGAGTCCGTCAGTTTCACAAGAAAGGATGGGCAGTATCTCCGTTGGGATTATCGTAGCGGGCGGGCCCTGCGTTCCCATGTTGATCTCGGAGAGGTACAGGATTTTGCGGATGCACTGGAAAATCGCCTTCGGGAAACGGAGGATAACATTGACGAGGTAAAGAATGCGTTCGGGAGCAGGTATCCGCGATTCCTGTCCGGTTCCTGCCTTGAATTGCTGCGCGGATTACCGGATGAAAGTGTCGATCTGGTGGTTACATCGCCTCCCTATGCCAACCGGTATGACTACACTCGAACCTATGCGCTCGAACTTGCATGGCTAGGACTGGACAAGGCGGGGTTTTCAGACCTTCGACAGAAAATGCTTACTGCTACGGTGGAGAACAAATCGAAACTGGAATGGCTTGATTCGCTCTATGCGGATGGCCTTGACAATGCCAGGGCCATGTATGACAGGCAGGGAGCCTTGAATGAAATCATCGGTATACTGAATGAAAACCGGGAAAACTTGAGCAATCAGAATATCATTCGCCTGATTGAAGGATATTTTTTCGAGATGGCGGTTGTCGTTTCGGAAATGAGCCGGATTCTCCGACCGGGTGGCGGAGTGATCATGGTGAATGACAACGTTCAATATCATGGGGAAGAAATCCCCGTCGACTTTATTCTGTCTGACTTTGCCGAGAAGTCCGGCATGGTCTGCAGGAACATACGGGCACTGCCAAGAGGAAAGGGGAACTCAAGTCAGCAGATGGCCATATACGGTCGTCGCGAAATTCGCAAATGTGTTTATGAGTGGGTGAAGGAATGACTCAGCGGGACGAGGTGATTTTGCGCTCCCGCACCTTGTCAGAGCGCATCAGGCAGAGAACCGAATTTAAAGCACCGGAATACCATTGAAAACTTCAACGGCAACCTGTCTTTTGAACAATATGAAGATTTGGGGATCAGTCCCGGAGCATTGAATTATGTTTACGATGGGGGTATCGGCTTGAAACGTGTCTTCGCTCATCCTGACCTGCTTCGCATACATCCGGAAGTTTCCCTGTACTATCGGGGGATTGCCCTGTTGTCGCAGAAACAGGTTCAGTCACTGGCTTGTAACGTGAGCAAATGGGAAGACGGATCGTACAAACGGCAGCCGACCTTTGAACAATGTACAGAGGCCGCGAAGCTCTACAATGCGGTCATCTCATCAGTCATTGAGGGAACATCAAACTGGGCCCTGGAAAATGGTTACAGGAACATCCTGGCGACCATGGGAATCAGTTTGGATGGATTCATGCGGAATAAGATAGGGCAGGATGCCGAGAGCTTGATAAAGACAAGGATTGCCAATTGGCTGGCTGCTAAAGGATTGACCGAAAAACCCGCATATGGATTGGTTGATACAGAGCAAGATGCATCAGATTTCACCTTGCCGTCCAACACAGTCATGCGGTTTTCGTCCGAGCCCGACATTGAAATAACCCGGGATGGACGGACAATCGCCACCATTGAGATCAAGGGCGGGAAGGATCCGGCTGGTGCGCTGGAAAGATTGGGCGCAATGCAAAAGAGTTTTGAGGAAACTCCCCGAGGTTGTCAGAACTTTCTTGTTGCGGGGGTGATCACGCCAGAAATGCGTTCACGCCTGAACAATCTTGGAAATGTCAAGGCTTACCAGCTTGATGATCTGTCCTGCGATGGAGAACCTTGGAACGACTTCATGCAGGAAGTATTTCACTATACCGTCAGAATCATATGACCGGCCACCCATTCCGGAGAAATCATAAAGCTGAAACGACGCACAGTCACGCTCACCGGCGTGGATAACAACCGTGACGATATGATGAACCGGCGCGAGGTCACCATCGCCTTGCCATTGCCTCCACCGATACCCGCTACAGCAGCCCGAGCATTGAGCCGGCCGGCGTGATGGTCGCCGACGATGATTTGCCGGAGCTGTCGGTTATAGTACAGGGCGACATTGCCCACATTGAAGGGGGCACCCCTACGACGGCTGTTGTCATGTCCGGTATTCCTGTTGACAACCTGATTGACTATAAGGCACCCATCATCCCTATGAATGGAAATACCGGCGTCATCACTACCGCTATCGGGAACGGCGGCACCATGATTACTTTCACAGTACACTTTAATGGCAACAATATGAATGAGCCTGATCGGTCATTCATCACCGGTCTTCGGAACATGGGTATTAAAGGTGTCTTCACGGTGGGTACCCACACCATGATCCTGATTGCGACAGACAACGATCCCGCTAGCGTGACCTTGGCAGCGGCCGATACCAGCGCTATTGCCGAGAGCACAGACAAGGGCCTTTATGGTGGGTCTGGATCTGGTAGATGGTGAGGTACTGGCCATAACGTTGAGTTTTGCCGGTACGGCCATCCGTGGCACCGACTATACCTTAAGCGGCGCACTAGCCAAGCATTACTTATAATGACCTGAACGGTGTCACCCCTCCGCTGTGGCTTTACTGGCCCGTTCTCGGGCGCTACGGTGGCGACCCTGACCCTGAGTGCGATAGACATTGTCATGGTGGAGACTGGCCCGGAGACGCTGGACGAAAATTCCGGCCCCAGGTCTGGGCGGTGGTGCCGAGGTCACCGGAATGATTGCCTTTGCGATTCAGGAATCGCCGCTGTTCGTGAACATTGAAGGCAGCACGGCGGTCACCGAGGGTAACCCGATGACCTTCACGCTGACGGCCTCGTGCATCCCGAGCAGTGTCCTGACGATGATCTTGGGCATTGTCGCCGAAGGCACCGCTGATGCCAATGAGGCTATCGGTATCGGCCTAGGCACACTGGCTTATGGCGTGGGCGAACTGCAACAGACGCTGAGCCGTGGGATGGAATCCGAACACGATCTGGAGCAGGTCACGGCCTCGGCCGGTGTGCGCGACGAGTTATTTGAACGACCACCGGAGAAAGGCGGCCTGACGGTGACGCTGGTCTCGGAAGCGACGGTATCGCATATTGAGGCGGACGATGACGACGCCACAGGTCTGGGAGGCGCGACGGCGGACACCGAGCGCCTGCGCATGGGTCTGGAATGGTCCTGGCAACGGCTGGCGACAGACCGAGGCCGGATAGTACCGGCTGGGCATCCGTTATGACGGCGGAGATACGCGGGAGGGCTTTGGCGTGGAACTGGGGGGCGGTCTCAGTTGGGAACTGCCGGGCAACCACCTGACGATTGATGTTCGAGGTCGCCATCTGCTGGAGCATGAGAATCTGGCACGGGAAGAATGGGGTATCTCCGGTTCGGTGCGCTATCACCTGAATCCGG
>JAPYNQ010000012.1 GCA_028289815.1 Gammaproteobacteria bacterium
CGCCCCCGCTCGCCTCACCGTGAAGTCAATGGCATCACCTTCTTCACCACTCGCATTCCCTATCGAAAAACTCGGCGTCGCATCGTCATCGGTAATCGTTCCCGTCGCCGTGGCAATCGCAATGGTTGGCGTGTCTCTTCCAATCAGTCGTATCTCAAACATCTCATCCGGTTCATCCAAGATGTCTTCGATAGTGTTTACCGTCAGCGTCTGTGTACTTACACCGGGAGCAAATGCCAGCTGCGCCGTTGGAATTTCAATAAAGTCCGCCCCCGTGGCTGCACCGGTGACCGTCATCCATTGCACCGACACTGCGTTGCTGGTCGCCCCTGTGCGCGTCACTGTGAAATTGATTGGACCACCTTCATCGCCACTGGCATCCGCCACGGAAAAGTCGGTGATTGACACGGTCACTGTACCGAGTACTCCATCGTATTCCATGCCCGATGCCTGATGCGTCAAGATAGCCGGGGTATCATCATCCGGAGCTGCTGTGACCCTTACTTGTTGAGGCATATTCCAGTTGGTGGTCGTGAAGGCCAGGCTGGTATCGCTAAGCATCACGCTGGTGCCGTCATGTCCTGTGATTTCCACTGTCACTGCTGCTGTCGGCTCGTTCGTCAGCGCCACCGTGTAGCTTGCGCTGCTGCCCTCGATCACCTCTAACGTGCGCGGCAGCAGCAGGCCTGCTGTTTCGTCATCCCTGGTATTGGCCGTAAGCACCAAACTTACTCCGTCATATCCGCCGCCCGTGGCACTGAATGTCAGCGTAGCTGTGTCGTCCGCCGCATCGGCATCGTTTCCTGCCACTATCGCCACGAAAGGCCTGCGGGTGAACCAGTCGAACGGTGTGAATATCAGCGGCTCGGTCACAGAGATCTCCAAGTCGGTACCGTCGAGCCTCTGACCACGACTGTTGATAGCTACCCCGTTGATAGCTACCATCACGTTGCCTGCCGGTGATGACCCCAGCCCGAACTGGTATAATGCAATATTTTCGCTAGGGACTCCTTCGTTCAGCGTAAATGTATCAGAGGTACATCTAGAGGACAAACAAAACGGTGTCAGCACCAGAACTGCCGCTGCATCCGTGATATTAATCGTAATATCCTCGCTCACACCGCTGTATCCACCGCCTGTGGCATTGTGCATCAGTGTCGCTGTGTCGGGTCGAGAGTTGGTGTCCGAACCTGCCGTCACTATCACTGTCTGCACATTATTCCAGTTGTCCGATGTAAAGGTCAGGCGGTTCGGACTCGGCATCGCCAGGCTGGTATCGGAACTGATGTCCACAGTCACGTCTGCTATCGGTGCAACCGCCAATCGGACCGTGTAGGTCACGCTGCTGTTTTCAATCACCACCACGGTAGTCGGAGCCAGCACCAGGCCCGCTGCACTATCCGTGATATTGACCGTGACATCGCCCATAGCCGAATCGTAGCCACCACCCGCGGCACTGTGCATCAATGTCACCATGTCAGGTGACGTATCGGCATCTGTAACTGCGGTCACCGTCACTGTCTGTACCATGTCCCAGTTGATCGGCGTAAATGTCAGACTGGTAACACTCGGCCTCAGGTCGGTACCGACATGACCTGCAATATTCACTGTGGCTTCACCGCTCGGCCGATTCTCCAGACGAACTGTGTAGGTCGTGCTACCGCCTTCGACCAATGTCACATTGGCTGGCGTCAGCCTCAGGCCCGGCATTTCATCTTCTATGATGTTCACCGTGACCATCTCGCGCCTGTAGCCGAGATTCGAGGCCATGTGTGTCAGTATTATCCGGTCATTTATCGCATCATCGTCATGTAATGCGCTCACCGTCAACGTCTGTGCCACGTTCCAATTGGTTGCCGTAAACTCCAGGGGGGCTGCCGGAGTCAGTGTCAGATCGGTACCACCATAGCCACTGATGGTCACTGTGATCGGACCAGTCGGCTGACTATCCAGCCTTATCGTGTAAGTTGTGCTGCCACCTTCGGCTACCGACACGGCGGTCGGGTCCAGCACCAGACGGCCTTGGTCGTTGTCAATGATGGAGATACGGAAGGTCCTTGGTCGCCCCGTGTATACAGGGGAGCCGTCGAATCTGATGAAGATTAATACTTGATCGTTTGCTATATCGTCGTCCTCCCCCGCAAAGATCCTCACCCTCTGCGGAAACCTAAAGTCGGAAGTATTGAATCGCAAGTCCACTCGACTCATACCATTAACCGTTAGGCTCATATCATCTCGTGAAGTATTACCGAACTGGACATTTATGCTGCCTCCAGGGTCCTGCTGCAGCGATATCAAATAGTCCCTGCTGGTACCCTCCTGTATTGTCAGCAGGCCGGCCCTGCTCGCATCTATCAGATTCCTCCCCTCTATCCGTGTATTTGATTGATCAGGTGCTATAACCACCCTTACCGGTTGGGTTTGTGCAGCAACCTCGGCCAGCGGCAGACAGAGCAGCAGCTCCAGCGACAAGCAGGTAATTACGCGCCTTAATGGTGCTATCAGCCGTTGTCTGATTTGCCTGAAGCTCATGTTTTACCTTAAGTAAATGATCTAAGTTTACTATAGCATAAGTTCACTATGAACGTAACCGATGATTTTCTGCGTCAATTCCGCACCAGCTCCTGGAGCATTCGGTAAAACAGGGGCACCAGAAATAATGAAAACAGGGTTGATACCGTCAAGCCGGAAACAATCGCCGTTGCAACCGGTCCCCAGAGCAATGACTTGCCGCCCAGGCCTGTCGCTAGGGAAAACAGGCCACCGATAGTGGTGAGTGCGGTGATAACTATCGGTATAACGCGGCGGCGCGCCGCATAAAAGGTTGCGTGCAGGATGCTCATGCCGGCCCGGTAACGGGTGTTGGCCGCGCTGATCATAACAATCGCCGCATTCACCGCGATGCCACCAAGCGCAACCACACCATAGAGGGTAAACAAACTGAGCGGATTGCCCGTTACCATCAGTCCCAGTATGACGCCGGTAGCCGCCATAGGAATGGTGGACAGGATGATAATCAGCGGCTGCAGATAGCTCCTGAACTGGGTGCCTATGATGGTGTATATCAATCCCAGTCCGAACAGAAACAGGACACCGATAGCATCAACGCTTTCCTGGATGTCGTCCAGTTCGCCGCTGAAATCCAGGTCCACACCGGGGTAGCGATCACGTATCTCATGCCAAGCCGCCTTGAGTCGATCATTCGCTTCCACGGTACCGATAATGTCCTTATCCAGTTCGGCTTCCAGCGTAATCGCCCGACGGTAATTGTAATGTCTGATGTTACCGCGCGATTGTCTGGCCTCAGCGTGTACCAGTTCTTCCAAGGCAATGCTCTTGCCGGATGGCAGTATCAGCTTTCGGGACAGCAGAGTGCGGGTATCGGTAATACCTTGGTTCATTGATTTCACAAGCACCCTGACTTCTTCGCCGGCCTCCCAGAAGGTGGTAACCACCTCACCATCAACCAGCAGCCGTATTATTCGGGCGATGACCGCCGGGTCGGCACCGGTGCGATTGACGGCATCGTGGTCGAGCCGCAGGAGCAGTTCGGGTGCCCCGCCGCTGTCATCGTCGCTGATGTCTGTCACTCCTTCTACCCTGCTCAAATATCGCTTTAACTGCTCTAGGGCTGCACGGACTTCTGCAAGATCATCACCCCGAACCTTGACTGAAATAGGTTTACCTGCGGGCGGACCATCCTTTAATGCCCAGAAGCGGATGTTTTCCGGCCCGGCTACGTCTCTGAAATGTGGACGCATATCGGCAATTATCTGCTCGGCATCACGCATGTCCCCTGTCCCGGATTTGAGGCTGACTACAATCTGAGCAAAGCGCTCGCCAAACAACGGTTCGGTCTCGGTGAGCAGTTCTCCCGCATAAGATGCCATGCTCCTGAGATCTGCCGCTCCGATATGCTTACGCAGCCGCCTTTCAATCAGTCGCATGGTGTCGGTGGTTGTTTGCAGCGGAGTGCCCTGGGGCATGGTAATGTCAACATAAAACAACCGAATCGGGTCGAAGGCAAAGAAACGAACCTTAACCTGTTCCGTGACTAACAGTCCGACCGCCAGCACAAACGCTGCCCCCGCAATAACCAGCGTGCGGCGCGGGTAGCGCAGCGACTTTATCAACAGCTTGCCATACCGGATCCGAATGCGATGAATCAGGTTGATACGCCAGATGTGAAATCCGGAGGGTTTTTTGAAATTGACATCCGCTGCCAGGACATGGGCCGGCAACATCCAAAAGGCTTCTACCAAACTTACCGCAAGCGCTACAGTAACAACGAGCGGAACAACAAACATGAATTTGCCTAAGATGCCGGGAATCAGCATCAATGGCATGAATGCCGCTATGGTTGTCAGCACCGAGGTCAGTACCGGTGCACTTACTTCCTGCAGGGCCCGTGGCACGGCCTGTTGCGCAGGGATACCTCGGCGCAGCCGGTCGAAAATTGATTCGACAACCACCACCGCATCGTCAACCAGCATACCGAGGCTGATGACGATACCCAGCAGCACCGAGTTGTTTACCGATTGGCCCGTACTGTCCAGGAACCAGAATGTCCCCGCCAGAGTGAAAGGAATACCTATGCTGGTCAACAGCGCAATACGGGAACCCAGAAACAGCCAAGTGATGCCCAATACAAACAGCAGACCCAGAGCGGCATTGGTTTGCATGACCGCAATTGCCTGCCGGGTAGCGTCAGTCTGATCATCCACCAGGGTCAACGATACTCCGGTCGCCGCCGATAACCGATTGCGCTGCTCGATGTAGGTCTGTACCCGCCCAAGCAGCTGCAGTACGTTGGTATGCGATTTCTTGGTTACCCACAGCAGGACTCCGGGCCGGTCATCCATAAATACCCGCTGTTCAGCCCGCTCGCGCATACGCCGGATATGCGCGACTTCGCCCAACAGAACTTCGCCACTCAACCCGGCAACCGGTAAACGAGCCAAGTGCTGTACATCACCACTAGTACCCTGCAAGCTGACGAGCCAGCGCCTGTCGCCCAGATCAATACCGCCGGCAGAGATATCCTGGTAGTACGCCCGAATCGTATCGGCAATATGCACGGGACCGATACCATAGCCGGTCAAGGCTTGCAGGTCGATTTCCACTCGTAATTCCGGCTCCCGTGCATCCACCTTGATGACATTATCCACACCCTTGATATTCTCCAGATCTCTCTCTATCAACAGCGCCTCACGGTGCAGGGTTTCATCGTCGCTGACACCGGTTACCACAATAGAAGCCGCCGGCAAGGCGTTATCCGTGGTTATCTCTATCAGAATCGGGGATTCGGCTGCATCCGGTAAATCTGTGTTTTCAACGGCCTGAATCTCCCGGCGCAGGTCGTTGAGTCGCTTGTCGAAGGTACGCCCGTCAATCTCTTCAAAGCGCAGCAGGATGCTGGATATTCCTTCGCGGCTGGTGCTGGTTACAAACCGGATGTCGTCAACACTGCGTATAGCCTGTTCCAGAGGGCTCGTTATTTTCTTTTCAATGTCACTCGCTGATGCCCCCGGCAAAAAGGTCATCACCTGAATCCAGTTGAAATTGATGGTCGGATCTTTTTCCTTGGGCATCAGCATGTAGCTGATCGATCCAAGTACGATCACTAGTGCGAACAGCAGATTGGCGAATACATGATTGCTGATAAAACGTAAATACATTGAAAGACGGTTAATTGACTACCTTCAGAACATCATCATGCTTTACCGTCAAACGGCCTTTCATAATCAGTCTGGCGTCATCTGCCAGATCAACAAAAACCGGCTGTCCCTGCTGTGCCTGCGGAACAGGCAGGAAAACCGCCTTATTGTCCTTGACAAGAAAAATACCATGCTCCCTGCCGCGCTTGACCAGATAGTCGGGGGTTAAAGCACGTCGCTGCACGGACCAGATCAGCCGCCCACTATCACCGGGACCGGAGAGGGCACCCAAAAATTCCAGTCTGAGCTCGCGGCTGCGGGTAATCGGGTCGGTTATCGGTATGATGGTGCGCAACTTCAGCGGAAATTGCCGTTCACCGGATGTGAACCGGTACTCCCTGACACCATCGAGCCGGGCCAACGATTGCGCCGTAACGGTAGCACTGACTTCAATTTTCTCCGGATTGATCAGCCGTATCAGCCCTTGCCCCGGATTAACCGCTTCACCAATGTCCACCATCCTCTGACGGATAACACCGCCAAACGGTGCAGTAACCAAACATTGCTCAACATCAATCCGCCGGGCCTGTATCCTCGCACGCAACGAGCGACCCTGTGCCTGCCGTCCCTCCAGTTCAGACTGCCGGGTTATCAGGGCTTCCTCGGAGATATGGCTGTCATCACGCAGAGACTGTGTCCGCTTAAACTGATACTCCGCCAGAGCGATGCTCGCCTCGTTGGCATCATGCTCCGCCCTGGCCTGTGCCAGCATCGCCTTCGGCCTGCGACAATCAAGACTAATCAGGGTATCCCCTGCGTTAATCCGTTGCCCGACGACAACATGAATAACATCCACCCAGGAAGTGATACGAGCGGCCAGAGTCGCGTCTTCCAAGGCAATCACCTCCGCCGGTACACTGCCCTGCGGGGAATAGGCAATGTCAGCAAACAGACCCGCGGTCACCCTGACGGGTTCGGCCCATAATGAGTTGGAAAATAACAGGATTGCGATAATTGCCGATGGACGATAGCCGGTCATTGCAGGTATAGCTCCGATGTTACTGCGGGCATGATACTACATGACTGTAAACATCGGGCAAAAGACATGGATGCGCGGTGTATAGCGTTTCATGCGCTATTCGTAATACAATCGCAAACAGGGTATCTTGGTTGACGTACGACATATCTTTAGTACAGTGGAGCTCTGATACCAGATTCAGCTGCCAGAAAACCCTTAGCAGCTGCCACTAATCCGAAGCGACTCGAGCGATAAAATATTTCAACTTATCTCAAAAACCATTCAGAATGATAGCGACATAATCATATCTTCGGAGTGAACCAGCCGACAAATAGAATTGGAACCGCATCCAACATTATTTTTCAGAAGAAAACCGTCTTCCGAAAAAAATCGGTCGTAAACCAATGTCAGCCAGATTGTTCTCTCTAGCCGGAGATGGTACACTCAAGGAAATTATCGCAATCAAGCAACCTCCCTTAATGTTCTCAGTGGAAAAAATCATAAAACGCCTTCGCTCACAAATAAGGCTACTTATAACCAAGAACAGTATCGGTAGAGATATCAGGGTCTATGAAGACGATACTTTTATCGTGTCCTATCCGAAATCGGGAAATACTTGGGTACGGCTTATGTTATCAGACTTGATAACCACATCATATGCTCCCGATTTTGAGAGTCGGCTTTCCCCCATACCGAATATATACGAACAAAAATCAAAACTTTTAGAGAAGTACCCGAGGCCGAGAATTCTTAAAAGCCATGAATATTTTAATCCCCAATACAATCGAGTCGTCTATATCGTAAGGGATCCCAGAGATGTCTTAGTTTCTGCTTACCACTATATGATCAAGCGGAGAACGATTACTGAACTATATCCAATCAGCAAATTCGTTGAAGCCTGTGTATCAAAGCAATACTTTGGACAATATGGTTCGTGGTCGGAGAATGTGGGTTCCTGGCTGGGTGCCAAGCAATTATCTCCGAACTTTTTATTACTGCGGTACGAAGACATACTGGCTGACCCAACCGGTGAGTTACGTCGTATCGTGACCTTTCTCAATATTCATGCCAGTAATGATGATATAGAAAAGGCAGTCCGTAAAAACTCGTTTGAAAATATGCAGGATATGGAAAAACAGTACGGTCATTCCTGGAGGGAAACGAGCACAACTCGCATGGACAAGTTATTTTTCCGCAATGGGAAAGCTGGATCGTGGAGGAAAGAGCTTATGCCTGATAGTATCAGGTTGATTGAAAAAAATTGGGCAGATACAATGAGTCGTCTGGGGTATAAAGTGAGCCTGCCTGCTGAGCAGGCCAATCATTTTCAGACTGATCAATGATGTCCCATGAGTTCGTCCGAAAGCAGCGGACAGACGAATTCAAGTGGTTGCCGGCAAATTCACATTAATCGACCGAGGCATCATACGTGACCTTGTATATTCAGTAAATTATGAAAATTATTCACCTTTGTAAAAACAGTCCATCGGATAGTTATGGAGGCGTTGAAGTGGTAGTAGATCATCTGGCAACACATCAAGCAGCTTCGGGACATGATGTTGAGGTTATTACCGCCAGCAAACGGGGATGCCAAATCAATTCCAGCGGATACAGAGTAACTATGGTAAAGCCTAGTTGGCTTATCTATCCTACATTTCCGTTTTCCTTAAACCTTCTGCACAAGGTGATTAGCAGAATACACCGAGCCGATATAGTGCATGTTCACTTTCCTAATCCGTCCTCAGATTTAGCCTTGCTTTTGTCGCGCTGGAATAAATCCATTGTGGTGACTTACCATGCCGACATTATCCGTCATAAACTTCTACTTTATATTTACCATCCTTTGATGATGTTTCTTCTCAGAAAAGCAGACTGCATCGTTGCTACTTCTCAAATCTATCTTGCAACCAGTCCGATACTTGGCAAATTTAAGCAAAAAGTGAAAGTGGTACCGATTGGTATTCCGGACCAGAATCCAACACACAGAGTGAATCATCCGCGATCATGGTATGTGAAAAAAAAGAGGCAATCTTCGAGAGACTCTGTTTATTTTCTCTTTGTCGGTGCATTCCGATATTATAAGTGCCTGGATGTTCTACTTGAGGCCGCGGTCAACGTTGCAGCAGGTATAGTCATTGTTGGTGACGGCCCCTATAGGGCGGCACTCAAGAAAAAGGTCGAAAAACTTGAACTCAGAAATATCCGCTTTACGGGAATAGTGTCAGATGAAGAGAAACTCTGGTATTACGATAACGCATATGCCGTCATACTTCCCTCCTGTGTACGTTCCGAAGCCTTCGGCATAACATTGATTGAAGGATCAATGTTCGGTCTGCCCCTTATATCTTGTAAACTTGGTTCGGGCAACAGTTTTATCAATATTGACCAGCAAACAGGGCTGGTATGCCCGCCAAAAGATCCAGCTGCAATTACCAATGCCATGAACAGGCTTATCGCTGACCCCAGCCTGGCCAGGAGGTTTGGAAAGCAAGCGCGTAAAAGATTTGAAACACTGTTTACAGTCGAGAAAATGACAGCCGGATATGACGAAGTTTATGCCAAGTTACCTGCATTGACCGGGAGCGTAACCTCAATCAGTCATCCTAGCAATTGAGTCACAGCATCACGTACTAGTGAAATTTTCCATTATTATTCCGGCATACAATAATCGTCATCAGCTAGTGGAGCTGCTAAAGACACTTGAAGAACAAAACTATACGGAACCTTTTGAGACCATTATTGTTGATCAATCAGATATTAAAGAATCACCTGTAGAAATATCACGTGGTCCGTGTCAGTGGCTTCAAATGGAAGGTACCGGTGCCGCCCGTTCTCGCAATCTGGCGATAAGGCAGGCCGGTGGAGACTATATGGTTTTAGTGGATGCTGATGGTCGCTTTAGGAATTATACATTACAAAAATTAGATATGATTACCAAGAATAATCCGGATTACGATGCCATTTGCGGCATGTGCTTAAACATGGAAGACGGTAAGCCTTTTTCACGATATGCAGATTTTAAAACCAGGCCGGTAAATTTCGACAACTATATGGGTTGCTTGGGAACTGCGATGGCAATTAAACGGGAATCTTTATTAAAGGTTGGCCTGCTTGATGAAAATTTAGGTACGGGCGGCCGCTATGGCTCTGGCGAAGAAACAGACTTGGTTTTGCGCATACTTGAGAGTGGTGGCAGATTACTGTATCACTCATGGTTCCAAGTATTCCATCCTAGAATATCAACCGATATGCCTCTGCGCTCATGGACAATCAAGCACTATCATTACGGTATCGGGTATGGCGCGTTACTCCGCAAGCATTTGCCAATTAAGCCGATGTGGGTGTTTAAGCATTGCATACTGATGATTCTAATGCCTTTAGCTGGCGTTTTGACAGAGATTCTGCGCCTTCGACTCCGTCAGGCTTTACGCTACGCTATGTCTATTATCGGCAGGGTATATGGCTTTATATCCTATAAAGCCTGACAGTCGACTGGAATTCCATCCATACGGTGAGATATGGTGTTAGAAGTAGTTTCAAAATACGCCCTTCTCACCCGTTAAGAAGAAGCCGAGTAGATATGAATGCTGTACAGGATCCCGACTTCGAGGGACTGGAGCAAAGGCCGTTAAGTGAATTTACCGAAAAAGCCTACCTGGATTACTCCATGTACGTTATTCTGGACCGCGCCTTACCGGCACTCGGCGACGGTCTGAAACCGGTGCAAAGAAGAATCGTATATGCTATGTCGGAGCTCGGGCTCAGCGCATCATCCAAGCCTAAGAAATCTGCTAGAACTATCGGCGATGTTATCGGTAAATTTCACCCCCATGGCGACTCCGCCTGTTATGAAGCCATGGTACATATGGCCCAGGACTTTTCCTTCCGATATAAATTAATTGAGGGGCAGGGAAACTGGGGCTCCCCAGACGACCCCAAATCTTTTGCGGCCATGCGTTATACCGAAGCAAAATTATCACCTTACGCCAGATCGCTATTGCAAGAACTGGAACAGGGAACGGTGGATTGGAAACCAAATTTTGATGGCACCCTGCAAGAACCGATACTGTTACCGGCGCGCCTGCCGAATGTCTTGCTTGACGGTGCGACCGGGATTGCAGTGGGCATGTCAACCGATATTCCACCACATAATTTACGCGAGGTGGTCTCTGCCGCCATACACTTGCTGGAATCCCAAAAATCAACTGTGGAAGATCTGTGCACGTATATTCAGGGCCCGGATTATCCTACTGAAGCGGAAATCATTACTCCCAAAGAAGAGATAATCCGGATGTACAGTTGTGGAAACGGTACAGTCAAAATGCGGGCAAAATATGAAAAAGAAGGCAGCGATATCATCATTTCCGCATTACCCTATCAGGTTTCGGGTGCAAGGATTCTCGAGCAGATTGCCCAACAAATGAATGCCAGGAAGCTGCCGCTTGTGGAAGATCTACGTGATGAATCAGACCATGAGCATCCAACCCGACTGATTATCGTCCCTCGCTCAAGCCGGGTTGATACTGAGCAGCTGATGGCGCATTTGTTCGCTACCACGGACTTGCAGCGCAACTATCGCATCAATATGAATGTTATAAACAACCATGGTCGCCCCCAAATCATGGATTTGCAGACCATGCTAAAGGAATGGTTGGTTTTTCGTACCATGACCGTAAGGCGCCGCCTGCAGTGGCGGTTGGACAAAATCCTTAAACGTCTGCATCTTATGGAGGGCCTGCTGATTGCCTTCCTCAACATAGACGAGGTCATCCGCATTCTGCGCACCAAAGATGAACCTGGAAAAGCCTTGATGCAGCGCTTTTCTCTAAGCAAATTACAAGCTGATTACATACTGGACACCAAATTACGCCAGCTGGCCCGTCTTGAAGAAATCAAAATCAAAAAGGAACAGCAGGAGTTGCTTGGAGAACAGTCTTATCTACGCAAGACCCTGGGTTCTACGCAACGTCTGAAGACCCTCATCAAGGAGGAACTTCTGGAAGATGCAGAGCATTATGGCGATGTGCGCCGCTCCCCGATCATAGTGCGTTCCGCTGCACAGGCACTAGACGAAACGGACCTGATATCCTCGGAATCCATTACCGTTATTCTCTCGCAGAAAGGCTGGGTACGTGCAGCCAAGGGACATGACATTGATTCTATCGGTCTCAGCTACAAGGCAGGTGATGACTACCAGGACTCGGCCAGAGGCAAGAGCAACCAGATAGCCGTTTTCCTTGACTCCACAGGACGGGTCTATAATGTGACCACCCATAACCTACCCTCAGCCCGTGGCCAGGGCGAACCTTTATCCGGCAGAGTATCCCCGCCTGATGGCGCAACCTTTGTCGGCGTGATGATGGGCAAACCGGATGATTATTACCTGTTAAGTACAGATGGTGGCTATGGTTTTGTCTGCAAACTGGAAGACATGATGACCCGCAACAAAAAGGGCAAAATGGTCATCAGTGTGTCCGGAGGAGCAAGAGTGCTACCGCCGGTATATTCGCGAAGCCTGCAGAACGACCGGATTTTGGTATTGACCAGCGCCGGTTATATGCTGGTAACCCCCTTGGCTGAGCTACCATTACTGGCAAAAGGCAAGGGTAACAAGATCATTAATATCCCCACCGCCAAATTCAGAAATCGCAATGAATTTGTCAAGGCTATTGAACTGATACAGGAAGGTGAAAGGGTCACAATATTTGCGGGTAAAAAACACAAGACCATGAAAGGCACCGAAGTGAATGGCTACATTGCCGAACGCGGTCGTCGAGGGTTGAAACTGCCGCGCGGCTACCAGTCTGTTGACCGCGTGGAAACACAGCACAAAAGTTGATATCTGCAGATGACCCAAACAGGCATCAGAACTCATATGACACTACCGGCCTGACAGTCTGCTAACGGACTTTCCTGAATCCCCCACTGGAGTACACCCTGCAATGACCCTGATAGCCCCTTTTACTGGCTTACGTCCGGCACCCGGAAAGGCAGCCGATGTATTGGCACCGCCCTATGATGTATTGAATACTGAAGAGGCACGAACCTTGGTGGAAGGACAGCCTTGGCGTTTTCTACACATATCCAGGCCAGAGATTGATTTTGCTCCGGATATGGACCCTTATGATCCGGTGATTTATGCCAGAGGCGCTGAAAATTTCAGACACATGATTGACCAAGGTATTCTGGTCCGAGACAGTCAGGACTGTTACTACGCCTATCGAATTACCCGTGTCAGGTCAAAACCAGACCGGCTTGGTCGCCGGAGTTTCCGTAGCAGCCTACGATCAAAATGACGTGCGTAAACATGAATATACCCGGCCTAAGAAAGAAGACGACCGGGTACACCAGATTGATGTGTTGAATGCCCAGACCGGACCGGCATTGCTGTTCTATAAGAGACACGAGGCCATCGATAATATTCTGAAGGTGATCCTGAAGTAGATGTCACCCTGGCGGACGGCATACGTCATGAGCTATGGGTTATCGACGATGCGGATACTATCATAGAGCTAACCATGAAATTCAACGACACAGGCGTTCTTTATATCGCCGATGGTCATCATCGCTCCGCGGCGGCATCGCGCGTGGCGGTAATGCGCAGACAAAAAACCATGACCCCCAAGCCAGCCATGAATACTTTCTCTCGGTGATATTTCCGCACCATCAAATGAATATACTGGATTACAATCGTGTGATTCGCGATCTGAACGGGCTGCATAGCAGTCAGCTGATTGACAGGATACAGCAGTTTTTTCCTGCGAAGTTGTCAGCGAACCATTCAAGCCGACCGGTCACGGTGAGTTTGGCATGTATCTGCAAGGGCAATGGTATGCGCTACGAGTGAATGCAGACAGGATTCCAGCCGACCCGGTCAAAAGGCTGGATGTCAGCATCTTGGCCGACAATTTGACTGAACCCATTCTGGGCATCTCACAACCGCGTACTGATGAACGGATTGACTTTGTCGGTGGTATTCGAGGCCTGGATGAATTACAAAAACGGGTTGACAGCAAAGAAATGGCGGTCGCTTTTTCATTGTATCCGACCAGCGCAGCGGAACTGATGGCGGTGGCGGATGATCATCAGGTTATGCCACCGAAATCAACTTGGTTTGAACCCAAATTGGCCGACGGCATGGTATCAATGATGCTCGACTGATTTTCCTAGTATAGCCAATAAGTACCCTGGTTGAAGCAGCCAGACCAGACCTGATAGAAACCGGAATCAGCAACTCGGTAAGGACCGTGGGATTTATTACCGCGGAACCAGTCATCCCAGGATTGTAGTCAGCTTTTTTTATTCTTCTTTTTCACTTTGGCTATCGGCACAATCACGCTGTCCCGCTCTCGCTGCTGCAGTATCGAAGGATAGGCTGGCCGTAAATCCCAGCTTTTGCCTGAAGCCTCTATCAGCTCCTTTTGCCGTGCAGTGATCAGATCCAATCCGTGACGGATATTACTGATAGTGGACTGTTGCAGAGGATGCTTGAGACCGGGCTTCGTTGTGGTGTCCCTGATAACATCAACCAAAATACCACGCATCACCCTGAGAATACGTTCCTCCTTGGATTCTTCCCGGTCTTTGCTCATCATGTTTCCCTGAAATAGTAGAACAGCCAAGCATAGCTGTACTGAAAAATATACTATACCTGACCTGATCAAAATACTGTATGGGAGTAGTTGTGAGCATGCTTGAGCTTCTCAGATATTTACTGGTACCTGCTTTGTTGGTCTCCTCCACGCTGGATGCACAACAGGCAAATTCTTCCGATATTGATGTACTCCTCGCCAAGGCCGGAACCGGGGATGTTATGGCGCAATATCAGCTGGCAAGACATTACGACAGCCTGGAACAAACACCGGAAAACCGGAAAGTCGCTTTTCAATGGATGCTGTCTGCCGCCGAGCAAGGAGACAGCTGGGCACAGGCCGCCGTAGCATCGTACTATCGCCCAGGAAGAGGTGTTGAACGCAATCCCCAGAAGGCGCTGCACTGGTATCAGAAATCGTCAAGTCAGAGTAATCCGGCGGGAAACTTTGGGCTGGGACGAATGTATTACCAGGGTTATGGTGTCTCCAGGAATTACGAAAAAGCCATTCAGCTCTATACCATGGCTGCCATAACCGGGCATCCATCGGCCCAAGCTGCCTTGGGCTATATGCATGACAATGGGCTCGGGACTAAAACCGACTACATAGAAGCCATGAAATGGTATTCGTTATCTGCAGAAAAATGGCACACCGCCAAGCACTATGTTTATTACATGAAGCAGAAACTCGAAGAAGCCTCAGTAATAGAGGCACGTGAGCGGGTCAATAAATTTAAAAACCAGTACTACACGGGCGCATCACAACAATAGTGAAGCTCTGAATGGGCCATGTCCTCCCTCGTTTTTAGGGTTTTCTCAATTAAACATCAGTAGTGTATCAGTTTGATTTTTGCTGCTTGACATACTTTAGTGTTCCGCAGGTATCCACTGTAGAAAACAATCAAACTGATAACTACCACCGGATAAAACATTCCATCTTAACATTGGTGCACGGAGTACAGAGACGAAGCCCGTATATTAACAGTATTAAACTGAACTAGGTCTAAAAAATTTGCAGCGCAACATTGCTTTCAGCTTAAGTTAATTTTGAGATAAGCCTCGAATAGTTCGCATGACATTTAATGCCAATCAAGGATTTTACTTGGTGCCAACCCCAAATATGCTGCAATAATTCACCTGTCGCCCAAGCCAGCGCAATTCCATAGAGGCCCATATATCCAACCAGTGAAATTGACAGCAAGATCTTAATCGACAATATTGATATTGACATAATCATCATAGTTTTTCCATGTCCTGCTACTAGTAGTAATAGTGCAGTATATCCAAAGAACGATCTTATAACATAAAGCAGTAACATGACTACCACTAATCCATATGCTGCGGAATATCGAGCTTCAAATAAAAAAATCAGTACAGACTTCCCCCATAAACCAAATAGTATAAATATGATAACCGTACATATTGATAATATCAGTGCGATTGATTGGGCTAATGATTGCATCGCCTCAAGATCCCTTCGTCCATATAGCTCAGCCAGGTTCGGCTGCACAATATAGGATGTAATCCCATGAATTAACATGAGTACTCCAAATACTTTAAACGCGATACCATAGATCGAAGCTGCAACTACATCAAAAAGAAAACTAACCAGCCATAAGGCACTAACACCACCAATAAACAGTATCAAATTAATGGCTGCTATAGGAGCGCCAGTCTCAAGTAATCTCAAGAGTGACTCTGAACTATTTTTTTCGGGAGCAGAATTAAACTTACTCTGAAAACCTGTGGCAGCGATCAGTATGGTTATGATTCTGACCAGACACCAGTATAAAAAAATATCTACCAAATTAGTATCTTCAGAACTGATCAAAGAGATCAATAA
>JAPYNQ010000013.1 GCA_028289815.1 Gammaproteobacteria bacterium
GTATATCTTCTATAGAGAATACAATGGGCAGTAACGAGCTACGTTTGAGGAAAAACTGGCAAACATATTCCGGCAGACAGTCTTTAATTGCCGAACATGACTTCTTCTCTATCATGTCTGTTCTCTTCGAAGATACTAATTACGAGATTATTGATAAGCTTGGAGAGTTTTCAAGAGTGTATGAAAATTGGCCTTTGAGTGTAAGGGAACAAAAACAGATATATAGCCCGGATAAACCTTACAGACATGGATTTATGCCGGATTACTCCATTAAGAATCTTGAAACGGGTAAAAAAATATTTGTTGAAGTCAAAAGACAGGATGGCTGGATTGAGGGATTGCCCAGAAGTGCCGGAAGGGGTAATGCCCATGAAAGGCTTTGCAAGTATTTCACGCCCGGCCTGACTAAAATCCTCAAGAATGAAAGCAAGATAGAAAACGCCCTGCCATTTTGGATTGTTTTTATAGGGAATATAACAAGAGATCCATGTCGGGTAAGGGAGATTACCTGCTGGTTTGACAGGCATACGGATAATTTTTTCTTTTGGCGCAGCAAGGTGCCAGATTCATTGTGTGAGCACTTTATCGACAAAATCAGTCCGCTGCTAGACTAAGCTCCTGATGCAGCAGGTTTTCCAGTCCCCAGGCATCCCATCCTCTTCGCCGATTTCTGGCAAACAGCTCAATTTTGGACTGGGTTGGAAACATCTTTGTAATTCGCTCTGCGATTTCTGCGGGCTTTCGGCTGTGGGCACCTCGGGGAATTTCAATAAGTTGCTTTATGTTTCTTGCTCCTCTGGGCTGCGGGATTCTTCCGCGCTTGAATAATAAACAAAGCTCACAATAAGATAATGTGTACTGCCCCGGATTGTGATTCATTTTATTCCATACGAATGCAACGGTCTTGTACTCGAATCCCCAGGTTTTGCCCAAGGATATGGCCTGTTCCAAATGGGGATTGGTACTCCACATAAATAATAACGAATCATCCCGGGCAATGCGTTCTACCGGCAGCTTTTTTAATTCTCTTGTCGGCAGAGTCGGGTATTTGAAACAGGCGGAACTGATGAATATATCGCGTTCCCATCCGGGATTTTCTTTAGATACCCCACTTCGGTCGAACTGCATTTTTCCATTGTAGTGCCACGGCGGGTCAGCATAGATAATTGCATACTTCGCTTTTGGGAGTTCAGGGAAGATCTCAAGTAACGGGTTTTCTATTAACCTGTCTTTGAACTTCTCGTTGTAAATGGCATAGCTACTCATGCCGCACCCCGTATTCGGCCAGGTTGTCATACGTCAATCTTCGACTAATCATTCCTTTGGTCATACTGTATGACGATGCTAATAATATCAAGTTTCCGAAAATGGTGCTTTGCTACATTTTGTTCAATATGTTAATCCGTAAGAAAATGAAGCAGAGTTGCGAATATTGCCGATGCAATCAGGATAATACAATCCGGTAAATTTCATGCTGATTTCTTTTGAGGAAGAATCCTGTCCAGGCAGCAAGCTGCACTGAGCGACCCGAAGGAGGCCCTGGTTAGTCAGAACCGACTTCAATAGGGCAACCGGGTATTCGGTTGAAACCAGCCGAAGTAGTAGCCTGTCATCAGAAACAAAAACAGACTGACGGAAAGAATAACGCGCCAGGTCAGTGCCTTTGCGAGACGATCTGAGTTATCATCATCTTTCATCATGAAATATAACCCTGTGCCCAGAGTAATTAAAATAATGATGAGGACGGTAATGACAATGAGCTTTCCCAAGCCTGGGACCTTTCTTGCTGAAACATTGCGGGATTGGGGACGGATTATACCTCAGCCTTCCTGTCCGGGCGGCACTGTTTAGTGGCGGCGAGGCGATATTTCAGGCCATCGCTGCTACCGGGCATGGTCGTGTTGATCATGCTGGTAGTCTTGCTTTCACTCGGAAACTGGCAGCTGGAGCGTGCTGCCGAAAAACAGCAATTGATGGACAGTTATAGCAGAGCACCGCGGCTGCCGTTAATGGATATTGGCAATCTTGACCGGGGTTGGCAGGATTATCAATATCGTCGGGTTGAGTTATCAGGTGCATACGATGAACTTCATCAAGTACTGCTGGAAAACCGGATTCATGAAGGGCGGGCCGGTTATCTGGTATTGACACCATTTGTTCTGGCAGATGGTGGTAAAGTAGTGTTGGTAAATCGTGGCTGGGTCGCTAAGACAGAAGACTCTGGAGATCTCATCGGAATAGGTCAGAATGTGTCACGGATAAAGGGTTTGATTAGTCGCCCGCCTTCTGTTGGCATAAGAATGGGTTCCTTGGACGATTCACCTGCAAGTTGGCCGAAGACAATTCCATACGTGGAAACCGAATGGATGGCACTGCAGCTCGCCAAGCCGGTCTTGCCCTGGGTGGCATTGCTTGATCCGGATGAACCCCACGGGTTTGTGCGTGAGTGGCAGCCGTCGGTGCGCATGGGGCCGGATAAGCATAAAGGTTATGCCTTCCAGTGGTTTATTCTGGCTATGGTACTGATTTTTTTATTTGTGGCCGGTAGTCTGAAACCGGAGGGTGAGGTATCGGGTGCCCACGGACGTGAGGATCAGATATGAACCCTCGTGTAGCACTTGTACTGACAATGGCGGTATTTATCATCTCACCGGTATTGGCATGGTTAATTCATGCCGGTGTTATTGATGTTGGCTTGAGCACGGCCGCCGGCAAAAATCACGGGGAATTGGTGCATCCTGCGCGACCGCTTGCAGGGTTTGATCTGATTGACGATAAAGGGCGACCGATTGATCGGGAAAACTTTCTCGGGAAGTGGTCTCTACTTGAGGTCGCGGATGATCCTTGTGTTGAAGACTGCATGAAAAATATCTATAAAATGCGTCAGATCCGATTGGCGATTGGCAAGGATGCTTATCGTATACAGCGCGTCGTGATCGCAGCAAAAGATACCGACATGCAGAAAATCATGTCGGATAATCCCGGCACTCTGCTCTACCGTATTGTAGAAAAAACTCAACGGATGCTGGCGCAATTTCCAGGATATGTGGAGGGGGATATATCCACGATAGCAGGGAGAATCTATATCATTGACCCGCTCGGTAACCTGATGATGCGTTACCCTGGTAATGCTGACCCGTCGGATATTCTTGAGGATATGCGTCATTTGCTTAAAGCTACCTGGATTCGCCCCACCGACAGGTCATGAGTAAACGTTTATATGGAAATCTCCTGCTCTTTGCAGTTGTGTTGACTGCGCTCGTTGTTGTGCTGGGTGCTTATACCCGCCTCGCTGATGCCGGCCTGGGTTGTCCCGACTGGCCGGGTTGTTACGGTCATATGGTTGCTCCCATAACCGATGCTGAAATTGCCAGAGCCGAGCAGGAACATCCATGGCGGCCGGTGGATTTTCCCAGTGCTATCAAGGAAATGGTGCATCGCTACTTTGCGGGCGGTCTGATTTTAACCGTATTTGTTCTCATGGTACTGGCCTGGAAAAATTACCGACGTGAGGACATGCCGGTCGGGCTGGCGACTTTTGTGATGGCGTTGATTCTGTTGCAGGCGGTGCTGGGCATGTGGACAGTGACCTGGAAGCTCAAGCCGATTGTTGTTACAGGTCACCTCCTTGGAGGTTTTGCGACGTTAGCCCTGTTATGGTTGATGGTGCTTCGCATGAGGCGTATTGATATTTGTTCTGCCAAGGGTGTAACCGCTGGATTCAAATTTGCGGGTTTTACCGGATTGATCATTGTGATTGCCCAGATTGCGCTGGGTGGCTGGACCAGCTCCAACTATGCGGCATTGTCCTGTCCTGACTTTCCTACCTGCCAGACACAGTGGTGGCCACCTATGGACTGGGCGGAGGGATTTGTGCTCTGGCGCGGAACTGGTCCAAATTATGAGTTTGGTGTGCTTGAATCAGATGCTCGGACCGCGATTCATATGGCACACCGCATCGGTGCTATGCTGACTTTCCTGTATATTGTGGCGTTGTCAATCAAAGTGATGAGGGCGGATGTTAGCCGGGTGTTAAAGCGTATTGCGGGAATTGTAATGATAGTATTGCTGATTCAGGTTTCCTTGGGAACCAGTAACATCATTTTCTCTTTGCCGCTGGCGGTTGCGACGGCACATAATGCAGTTGGTGCCATGCTTCTGTTGAGTATGGTCACGCTGGTCTATGCCATGTACTGCCGTTCCGGACCGAATACAAAAATCGGGTTTGCAGATAATGGGTGATCAAGTCATAACAGCAAGGCCAACCTGGGAGAGTTATTACGAGATGACAAAGCCCAATGTGGTTTTTCTGATCGTATTTACCGCCATTGTCGGCATGATGTTGGCGACACCTGGTATGGTGCCGTTACGGGTCCTGATATTTGGTTCGATTGGTATCGGCTTGGGTGCGGCCTCTGCCGCCGTCATTAACCACATGATCGATCAGAAAATTGATACTCGCATGGGGCGTACCGCAAACCGTCCTTTGCCGACTGGTCAGGTGGATAATATACAAGCGGGTGCATTTGCACTGGTTTTGGGCAGCTTATCCATGTTGATTCTGATCGGGCTGGTTAATCTGATGACGGCGGTACTGACGTTCGTGACACTGATCGGTTATGCGTTTGTTTATACTCTGTATCTTAAACGCGCTACCCCGCAGAATATCGTGATCGGTGGTGCTACCGGCGCGGCACCTCCCGTTCTCGGATGGGTAGCCGTTACTGGCGATGTACATCCTCATGCGTTACTGCTTTTCCTGATTATTTTTATCTGGACACCGCCACACTTTTGGGCGCTGGCGATTGCCAAGAGGCATGAATATGCAAAAGCCCGGCTGCCAATGCTGCCCGTAACCCACGGTGTTGCATTCACGCGGCTGCACATACTGCTATATACAATCTTGCTGTTTCCGATTTCGCTGCTGCCGTTCGCGGTCTCCATGAGCGGCTGGTTGTACTTTGTCGGCGCCATTGGCCTGGGCGGTGGTTTTCTCTACCATGCTATTCAGTTATATCGTCACCCGGAGGATGATCAGTATCTGCCAATGAAGACATTTGCTTTTTCAATCTTGTATTTGATGGCTTTATTTGCATTTTTGCTGATTGACCACTATGTGCCGCCGGCTGTTTTGCTGTTTTCACAGGGTTATTAGGGATAAAAAGTTATTGCGTTTATATTTAGTGCCAATCAGGGTTGCGATATACTTTACTTTGTACGCTTCTTTGCCGATCAGGGGCCGGTTTAAGTTTCCAGTAAAGCACATTTTAAGGGAGTATTTATGAAAATAGCTGTGGTGACAGGAATGATCCTGATAACTAGCCTATTTGCTTTTCAGGTATTCGCGGGCGATGTGGCAGCGGGTAAAGACAAGGTCCATACCTGTATAGGATGTCATGGTGTACCCAATATGGATAATGCCTATCCGACTTATAAGGCACCCAAAATCGGTGGTCAGTCAGCCGCTTATGTTGTAAGTGCGCTGAAGGCATATGCCGATGGTAGCCGTCCGCATGCAACCATGCGGGTACAGGCGCAGTCAATGACAGATGAAGATATGGCTGATATTGCCGCATATCTCGAGTCACTCAAGTAAGGAGTATGATCATGAAGCTACGAAATCTGCTGGTTGTTGGCTTGCTGGTAGTCTCTGCTCCATCAGCCTTTTCTCACAAAGGGGATGCTTCCGCCGGCGAAGCCAAATCAGTCGTTTGTGCTGCCTGTCATGGTCAGGACGGTAACAGCACGATTCCCGTAAATCCTTCCTTGGCGGGACAAAATTATACTTATCTCAAGCGCACTCTTCTTGATTACCGAAGCGGTGTCCGTAAAAACGCCATTATGAACGGTCAGGCAAGTGGCTTGAGTGATGAAGATATAGCTAATCTTTCAAAGTACTATTCGTTACAATCAGGTACACTGGTCAATTTGAAAGTCAGATAAAGGCTTGGTTGTTGTGGTTACCCTGCAAAACTTGGCAATACCGGGGGGGATCTTTTGCATACCTTCGGGATTTTGCAGCCTTGGAAAGTGGTGTCGGGCGCGGCTGCTTTGATGTTGTACAGCTGGCTTTTGGCGGGCTGTCAGAGCTTCTCATTTATTGATTTGGATTAAGTGGCTTTAGAAGTTAGCCTGCATAATGTGGAAAATTGTCTTGCTTGTTATATGATGGTGAATTTGGGATACAGGTTTAAGTAGCAAACACTCTCTGTCCCCTGTGATAACATATGTATTCTTGGAGAATTCAAATGACTTTGAAGAAAACTTTGGCGGTGCTGACTGTCGCAGGTGTAGCTGCAGTGGCCAGTTTATCTGTTCAGTCCCAGTGGTCTAATGCTCCTTGGGGTGGTTCCGGCTATGGTAATGATAATTTTGGTACTTCCGGTTGGGGCGATGGGCGGGGTTTCGGCCGTGGTAACGCTGCCGGTGAAGGGGATTTCAATATGAACTTCTCTGGTCGTGGTCAGGGTAACATGGATGGCGACAGTAGCTGGCAAGGATCCGGTTATGGTTCCGGCATCAATCAAGGTGGTTACTATGGCGGTGGTCCATACGGTTACAGCGGCCCCTATGGTTACGGTGTGCCTTATGGTTATAGTGCCCCTCGTGGTTACGGTGTACCTTACGGTTATAGTGCCCCTCGTGGTTACGGTGTACCTTACGGTTATGGTGCCCCCCCTCATGCTTATGGTGTGCCTTATGGTTATGGTGCCCCCTTCCATGCTTATGGTGTACCTTATGGTTATGGTGCTCCAGGCATGAGGCCACAGATGCCTGTGCCTTCGGCACAACAGCAAGTTCCGGCGCATAGCAACCAAAGTAATCAGAACAATTAGAGCGCTCGCCTGAACTAACCTGTAAGCTCTATGGTTCCTTAACAGGGCATAGGGCTTACAGATATTTCCCCTGTCAGCTAATTTGAATCAATTTGTCGAGTGCCCATTCCACGTGTAAAAAGTGCTTGGATGCCAGAGCGCTGAACCAGAGAGTGGACATAATTCCGATAATGTGTGATCGCACTAACACCATTTGCAGCAACATCATATATTTTCCAGTCATTTCGGATACGTGCGATGCGCAGCTCAACAACAGTCGGATAATGATTTTGGCGATACACGTGCAGAACGACATTGACTCGCCCCTGATAAAGATTGCCGTTAATATTTACTAGTTGTGCCCTTCCTCCCTTATATGTAGAGAGATTATCAACCAGAGCAGCAAGAAATCTCTGCCTTATCATGCTGCTGATTTCATCGTGTTGCTGTTGGTTAAGAGAATATTGCAGGTGACCTAGTACCATGTTCGACATCACAGAAAAATCGAAGAAAGGTGCCACCTCGGTTTCAACAAACTGTTGTAGACTGGCTGGGTCATTAAGCTGTTTTGATTCAACAAATATTCGTATCTTATCAATACCGGCCTGCACCACTCTACGGGGGTCCTGCGCAGAATATACAGATGTATCGGGAGGGTATCTGCCGGATGGCTGACCGGGAAACTGCGCATGTACTTGAGTGAAGAGAGGCAAGCCGATAACAACGGCGGCGATCATTAGTGTTCTCATATTCTTGTCCTCAGGAAATAAGTAGAAAATATAGCAGAAACTCTGATTAAGCTGGAAGCCCACACGCTACTGGCGGATTGTCAGTGTATCTCCGCGCTGAATCAATTCCAGCCGCTTTAGAAAAGACATGCCGAGCAGAATCTCATCGGTATGCATATGGGGATTAATCTGAGCGGCTATATCATACAATTCGATACTTCCAATGCCGATGGCATCAAGCCGGGTATTGTAAGTTTCAATAACCCCATTTGCGGTATTGGCATATGAGCGTGTCCCCGCTTTTAGTGACAGTTTTCGGGCAATATTCTCAGGGATGGAAACCAGGGTAGCACCGGTATCAAGAAGAAAAGTCACGGGTTGGCCATTGATCCGGCCTCGTGCCAGATAATGCCCTTGTTTGTTGCGCTTAAGCCTGATTTCATGTGCTCCTTGATCGGATATACTTGATTGAATGTTTTGATTGGGATTCCACTGCTTATCTAGGATATCGCTAAAAAAAAGACTGAGCAAGCCAAGTGCAATTACCCAGGCGGCAATCATCATATGTCGTCCTGTGCGCCTTTGAGAGCGAATCTCTGATTCTGGCATTAACTGCCTCCGACAATGAAAAAATCTGTAGAAGAGAAAGCATTTATCCCCGGCTCTGCGGGAGAGCTGGAGGCTTTGTTGAGCGTAGCGGACGACTACGGTGACAGCATCGGCATCATTTGTCACCCGCACCCGTTGCACGGCGGCAGCATGAACAACAAAGTGGTGCATTATACCGCCCATGCCCTGCATAATGTGGGGATGCCTGTGCTGCGTTTCAACTTCAGGGGGGTAGGTCGCAGTGGGGGCCAATTCAGTAATACCATCGGAGAAGCCGATGACCTCAGGGTGGCTACCGGGTGGTTACGACAAAAATACCCTGCCCGGGACCTCGTAGTAGCCGGCTTTTCGTTCGGTTCTTATGTGGCGGCAAGTCAGGCACAGGATCTGGCTGCAACAAAGCTCATATCCATTGCACCGCCGGTGAATCTGTATGACTTTCATCGGTTGACGCCGCAGATGCCCTGGTTAGTTGTCATGGGTGATGAAGATGAAGTTGTTCCGATACCTCAGGTCTGGCAATGGCTGGAAAGTGAAATCTCAAATCGGCAAATGCTATGGATGAGAGAGGCAAGTCACTTTTTTCATGGTCGCCTGCTGGAATTATCCCGGCATATTGAGGACTGGCTGACTGCAAGCGCATGTTAATGCGAAGAAATGTGGATATCGCAGTATAATACACAGATGGGTTTCGTTTTATCCTGTTTGCCAGCTTATCGCCTTTGGTTTTTACTGTTGTTGATAGTGAGGAGGGCGATTTTTATCGATTTGAAAATGTATTACTGGATGAGGGGTTGATCTACCCGGACTGGTTTAAAACTCACTTTGGTGACCTGAACGAAAAACTCAAGACCGCCATAGAGACGAATAAAAAAGGGAATTATACGCATAAATCTGCAGGATATGCCATAATTCTGTTCACGTTGAATGGTTGGGTTTAACCGATGAGGGCAGAGTGATGAAGCGGATAACGAAGACGATGAGCGTTGTTCAGGTATTGGAGATGTTTGCCACCGAGGAACAGGCGGTGGCATGGTTTGAAGGGTTACGCTGGGGCGGTCGCCCGACGTGCACGCATTGCGGGTGTTCCGAGCGGGTCAGCGTCGCCCGGAGCAAGAAGCATACCTATTGGTGCGGTGCCTGCCGACATCATTTCACGGTGAAGACGGGTTCG
>JAPYNQ010000014.1 GCA_028289815.1 Gammaproteobacteria bacterium
CCTATAGCCAGTACATCAAACTCTTTTGACAAATAAGATGAATATAACAATGCACCATCAACAGCAAACTCCGAATAATTATTCTTATTTTGGGTTTGGTGTTATTCGCTTGTCATATTTACATTCAATAACAATTAAAAAATCAGGATCATTTTTATAAGAAATAATAAAATCAGGAAAACCCTTCCCGAACCCTTTTTTTGAAGCGTTTTTAAGCAACTTGTCAATTCTTGGGTTGTCTGAAGCTTTTTCTTCAACAATCACTAATTCTGTAAATTTGGAAAAGTGGCTTCTAACTATTGATTCAGTTTTGCTTTCATTTGCCATCAAGAAATCAACTCTTCATAGGTCAACTGCTTCCCTTCCATGTTTCTGGCCAGTGATTCCATCTGGTCAATGGTGTCATTTGGCCGGACATTGTGCCGTCCCGAAAATTCGTTAACATAGCGGTGAAGGTGTTTTTTGGACATCTTGTGGTAGGTACCATTCAATCCACGCTTAAGGCCTGACCAGAACGATTCAACGCCGTTGGTATGCGCCATCTTGCGCACATACTCGCCGACTGAGTGCCTGACCGTCTCATGCTCGAATGGCAGGCCGTCATACGCGCTGGCATCGTCCGTGTAGACTGTTGCGGACGGATCAGCATTGTCAATCACAAACGACTGGAGCGTATGCGCATTGGTTGACTCAATGACTTTTGCCCTTACCTTGTTGCTTTTGCGATCCTTGACACCGACAACCGCAGTCTTGCCCGCCGTGCCGCGTCCCAAGTGTGCCTGCTCCTTGCGCTTGGTGCTGCTCATGTTCTGGCGCTTGCCGCCCATGTAAGTCTCATCGACTTCAACCGGACCAAGAAGTTTGTCATCGCTGCCGTTGCTGTAGGATTCCCGGATTCGATGCGCCAGATGCCAGGCGGTTTTCTGGGTGATTTTCAGATCGCGATGCAATTTCATGCTGGACACCGACTTCAGCGACGTGTTCAGAAGATAGAGCGCCACAACCCATGTCTGATAGCCGAGAGGCGATTTGTACATCAGCGTTCCGGTTCTTACGCTGAACCGCTTGCGGCATTCCCTCTCAGCACAGCGCCACGGCATGGATTTGTGATTGTTCCGCCGCACATTGTACGAACCACAGTGCGGACACCAAGGTTCATCGCCCCATCTTTGCTGCTCAAGCCATTCTTGCGCCGCGTCATCGTCTGGAAACATGCGGAACAACTCAGGCAGTGAAATGCCTTTGCGATAATGCTTTACAAGCGCTTGCTGTGTCATCTTTCTTGCCTTCTATACTATACAGTTGTCAAAATCATAAAACTATTGTAACATATTTTGGGCAATCAGATATATTATCCCCATTTTTTAGCCGCAGTCGTAATAGTCAAAAAGCTGCGTACATCTTGCCTGCTTCTATGTTGTTTAAGTGCTCCATAGGCATTACGTATTGCATTCCAGTGCGGCTTCGTTGCGGGTCATATCTGGCATAGATGTACTTAGCAAAAATGCCACTAACTGAATAAACAGTACAGTAAAAAATCTGCGCATATTTTTCTCCTTAGCGAGCTGTTAAAGTTTTACTCATGTAACACAATACGACATTAAAAGCATCCTCATATACGATCACTTACTCTGCTATAAATCGCGCTTCTTCAAAATATTTTCACCTTGTCTCAAACTCGCTTTATGGAATTTCAATAGCCTGCTTATTTAATCAAATAATACATTTTATATGTATATATGTATTACATATTCCGGATCGGATAATTAGCTTTCTCTAAGAAAGAAAAGATTATCATGGGTTGTTTCTCATAGAATCTATAAAAATAGACTGTGCATCATGTACTTTTATCCGACCTATTCACTATACTATGAAAATCTGGATAAAGATCGTACAATTGATGTTTTTCCTATACGCTCACGAAAAAGACTGGCTTCTCGCTTCATAGCCTTGTTTGCTGAAACAACATCAGCCTGAAAATTTTCTGATGTCAGTAATTGGATGTAACTTTGCATTACCTTGGAAGCCGGTGCAAAACTATCTTCACAGCCATGATTAAATCGTATATTTGCTTCCTGGGTTATCTGATCAATATTTGTCGTACGATCCGTAATATCAAATGACAGATGCAGACTAAATTCGGCTGTAGTTCGAACCATATGCGGCACCCCTGCACGAATATACATGACACCTCCGGGCCTGGTCGTCAATTCGGTGTGAACCAACCCCATTTGTTCTGAGTTAAGTGATGCATTACCCAGATAGCGGCGTTGTTGTGGTTCAAATATCTTCCAGTTTTTCTCACCGGCTATCTGGACAATCACCACGTCATCGCTATCACGATGGCCACCATAGGCATCCTGACCGCGCTGGGAAAAAAAAGCCGCGCAGTCTGAAGTAGCCGGACAGGGCAACGACTCATCTACACGACGAATATAATCGTTAATATCCGGGTCCATTATATCAATACCCTCCAGCACAATTGCCGCACCATTACGGATACAGTCTTCAATCAGCTGCTTATCCATGAAGCGCAAGTCATTCTGCTGAGCGACCCTTGAAAGCACAGCCTGCTCCAACGACACCGGCTGATTATTGAATTGAATATGGATCCATTCAGGGGTCAGAAGCGGATTATTGATAAAACTCTGAAATTTTTTAATAGAAAAAAACTTGGGTTTCTTAATCAGGGCCGGCACATGAGTAAACACCACAGGACGATTCTTGGTCTGCTTAACGCTGAATTCGTATAGCTTATTGAGCTGTGCTTGGGCGCTTTCACTCATATTGGATCGTATTCCTACAAGGCTTTACGGACAACTCTATCTAGAGTGGTTCAATAATATCTCATCGGAACCAATACTCCAATACCATCGTGATGCTCGGCAGATATTGTGGCAATTCTGATATTCGGCCTGTTATCAGCTAATGATGCCGGATATTCGGAACAGCCTGTCGAGTCACCATAATTGGTTCTCGACTGCTGCCTATATTCACATATAATTAACATCTTCTCAATAAAAGCTAATCAGCAGCCAACTATGTCCGGTGAATTTGATCCCAGAAATAATCTGGAGGAATCGCTACTCAATGCGCAAGAGGGCCGTATTTCAGGCGAAGATTTTATGAAAACCCTGATGGAATCACAGGTGTATATGCCTATCTATGAGGATCAGAAAAAAGCTATCGGCAATATACAGCTGGGCGATAAAGCAAAACCATTATCCGTACAAGACGATAATGGCGTTGAATTTCTGGTGTTATTTACCAGCCCGGAGAGAGCCGGCACATTTGTCAAGGACTTTCCCGGCTATGACGATGGCGGGCTGCTCACTGAATTTACCTGGCTATTGGAAAAGCTGGGCATCGGGTTTGGTATTTCCCTGAACCCGGGCTGGCCGGTGGGAATTGATCTTGAGCCGGAAGCCATCCGACAACTGACGGCATCAGATAATCAGCTTTTATAAGGTTACTACTGCTCTTCAGTCTGTCAAAGCGAACCCAATACTGCCGAGCGTTTCATACCACCCTCAGGTAGTCTGCTAGGCCTCTGCGGGTATCGGTTGCAACTCATCCTTGACGTCCTGCGGGACAACACTGTCTGCCCCACTGGGCACATTGAAGGAAGCCATCGCCGTGACCAACTGATCCGCCTTATTGTTAATCAATGCCGAGGTGCGAGCTTCAATACCATCTAACTGATAATGACGATTGGTGTACCAATTACTGATGACCACCGAATCATCGGCGCCCACGACCGTGATTTCCAGATGATTACCGCTTCGGCTAAACCACAGATCCTGATAGGACACATCATCGAAACGAACAATGTCGTTGCTGGAACCCCGGTGTCGTAGTTATGGATGGTGTCTGAACCGGAATCCGCCTGAAAAACATAGGTATCGCTACCGCCATTCAAGCTGTCGCTACCCTTGCCACCGATCAGGGTATCGTTACCACTTTCACCATGTAACACATCATTACCTGCACCCCCGGTCAGCGTATCCTGGTCATTGCCGCCATACAGGTTATCGTTACCGGCACCGCCACCGAGCTGATCATCACCTTTATCACCGCGCAGGGTATCGTTGCCGCCAAAGCCGTTCAGGGTATCGTTATAATCGTTGCCTGCCAGCGCATCATCTTTTTGACCGCACCCTCAATGGTTATCGTGTAATGGTGCAGCAGTTTCGATAGCGCCATTGTTTTACCGCCAATCTCCATATCCTCCAAGTCATAGCCACCCCCCCCCGAAAGTAATTTTCCACAGTAACCTGATCACCTTCGGTTTCGGTACGGATGATCAGATCATGTCCCAGACGCGCAAAGCTCAAGCCCTCGGCGGTAATACCTTGACCCAATACCAGCTTGTTACGATGCCCGCGACCGTCCTAGTTGGCAATCGTGTCATAACCATCACCTCGGTTAAAGATGAAGGTATCGGCACCACCCCCACCATCAAGGCGATCATTCCCCGTACCACCACTGAGCCGGTCGTTATTTTTACCGCCCATCAGTATGTCGTGTCCTGCGCTCCCGGATAATTGATCATTGCCCTTATTGCCCAGTATCACATCCCGATACTCGCCACCGGAAATCACATCGGCACCGGTTGAACCCGGTGTCAATGTCATATCCAGAAACACCGGCAGTGCACCGGTCAATATCGGTATCAGGCTGGAGGCATCATCAGAGGATTCCAGCAGTTTGTTGACGGACTCCGCCAAGTAGAACCTGTGAGGACGGCTTAATCCCCAGCAGCGCCGCGATTGCCAGCCAACGGGCTCACCCCCTCCGTATCACTCGGCGAGGCTGCCATGCCGGCAAGCATACGTTCAAATACCGGCCTGTCTATCCGGGTATTAAAAATTAACAGGTCGGTATCCACATCATAAGTCAGCCCCGGCATGACCTTGGACAACAAGCCATTGGCAACCGCAAACTTGACCAGCAGATTGCGTGACAGCCGGTTATAGGCCTGACGGCAATAGCCGCCCGTAGTTACCAGCTGGCCATTCTCCCATCACTGTCCGTCACCTAATGACAGCACATCCAATACGGTATATTGCCAATCAGTCCCAATGATTGGATTGATCTCGAAAGAGAGGCACTCATCAGTCTTCATTAATTTGCTCAACTGCTCTATGGCTACGTCGTGGATCTGTTTATCCGGCCATTTAATCCAAGCAAAAACTATAACCTCATCTCTTCCGGTTTGCATCGCTCAATAGAAATCGGCCAACCTGCCTTACTGAACATCATCACTTCGGCATTCAATAACCTTGGTCGCACCTAACTCCTTGGAAACATTGTCATCTTTTTGAATATAATCAATAAATTATTACCTGTTATTTATTAAAAATCCGACCATAGATTGACCTATGCAGATGTCACTCATATCAGTGTTCTCCGGCAAAAAGATCATTTAGTTAGGCCTTTACCAATGTCCGGCAAGTGTACATTTCCGCCGGTCAAAATATTGCCAATACACTGGTTTTTTGATCAATGTCAGCAAACAATAATGCCGCAAGCGTTACAGCCGATGAAGGCTCAATAACTATTTTCATACGCTCTCAAATAATACGCATTGCAGCACATATCTGATCTTCAGTGACCGTACATATTTGTCGCACATGCTGCCTGATTAACTGAAAATTAAGTATTCCAACATTGGCCTTCAGTCCGTCCGCAATCGTGCTGTGGCCTGTAGCGGGCAATCTCTGTCCGCAATCCAGAGAGCGTTTTACTTCATCGGCCAGTTCAGGTTCAACACCTATCAGGTCTATTGTCGGTGCCATTTCATTCAACACGATAGAAGCGCCTGCTATCAGCCCCCGCCACCAATAGGCAAAATAAGGGCATCCAGATTGTCAACCTAGCGGAGCAATTCAAGTGTCGCGGTTCCCTGGCCACAGATGACATTATGATCATCGTAAGGGTGTATCAGGGTATATCCATGTGAGTTAATAAGATCTTCCATCAGAGATTGACGCGACAACATCCCCGGAGAGCAATAGTGAACTCGTGCTCCGTAACGGTGAACAGCACTCTTCTTAAATTCCGGGACATCTTCAGGCATAACAGCATGGCAATCAATATGCTTTAGCTTAGCCGCTAATGCAAGTGCGGCAGCATGATTCCCGGAAGAGTGTGTAACTACGCCTCGATGTGCCTAGTCTTCGGTTAAAGCCGTAACGGCACTCATGGCACCTCGAAACTTGAAAGTACCTGTCTTCTGAAAATTCTCACATTTAAAGAACAGATCTCTACCTGATTCATGATTAATACTCTTGCTGGTCCATACCGGTGTTTCGTGAATAAACGCGAGGATACGTTTATGCGCGGAGTAGATATCCTCTATCTGAGGTAACTTCATGGCGCAGACAACCGGCTATCCGATACCATCTCGGATAGACTACTTGCAATATGCAGTGTGGATGTCGGAAATGCCGCTTCAGCTCCATGCGATTCAATAATCTCAAGCACTTTAAGAAGAACATCTTGCTTGATTTCATGAAATCGGATCCAGTCCGTTGTTTTCGTGAATGTGTAAATAAAGAAATCAAGCGAAGATGGAGCAAACGTATTAAAATTTACAATCAGCGTCTTTGAAGCATCAATTTCTTCATGGCTTTCCAACATATCTCTGGTTGCTTGGATGATATCAGGCATCTTGGCTGCATCTTTGTAACGAATACCAATGGTTTCCTTGATTCGACGATTCGTCATTCGGGATGGGTTTTCCACCGAGATGTTGGCAAATATGGAGTTCGGCACATAAAGCGGTCGTTTGTCAAAAGTCCTTATACGTGTCAGGCGCCAACCGATATCTTCAACCGTACCTTCAATTTCCTTGTCCGGTGAACGAATCCAGTCACCAACGAAAAACGGTCTGTCCAGATAAATCATCAGACCTCCGAAAAAATTAGCCAGTAAGTCTTTGGCCGCAAAACCCACGGCAATACCACCTATACCGCCAAAGGCGAGAACACCGGATACACTGAATCCTAGAGTCTGCAGCATGACCAACATGCCGGTAATCAACACTGCAAGGCGTAACAGCTTGCCAATAGCGACTACTGTAGTTTCATCGTCCTGAGCCTCTGCCGCAAACCTGATCTTCCTGTCAATATAAAAACTCTCGGCAAATCGGATAAACCGCACCAGAAACCATACAATACTGGCTATAACACCGGCATCACGCAGCGCCGGTACTTTTTCAAATATCGCTGCACCCGTGTGACTATGAACAATTTCCATAGCAAAGCTCAAACCCACCACCCATATCAACAGATTTAACGGTCGATTCAACGCGGAAAACAAGGCATCATCCCAGACGCTCTTTGTCCGGGCAGACCGATTTTGCAGCTGCCTGATTATGCGCTTTTGCGCAAAATTAATAATCAGCGTAAGCAGGACAACAACAAAAACCTGAACAATCCAGGCTTCCATATTGGCCACTGCCATCATCTTTTCCAAAAAATCATTCATAGTTATTAAGCCACCCGAAATTACATGTCAGGGAAGCTCCGATTACATTGAGGCTTCCTGCAATACAAAGATATATCATCAAAATAAAGCTGTAAAATTCAATAAAAAGCCATTATTGGTTTTAACAGCAAAACAAAAGTCATATCGTCGTTTGCCATACCTCGGCAACCTGTTAAAAGTCCAGATCCCTTTCCGTGGGAAATTCGTCATTTAATACGCGAATACCATCCACCGTTTTTTTCCAGCGTATAGAGCTGCGATAGATTTGCCAGTCTTCGACATACCGCCCACGCATATGGGCCAGACGACTGTTTAATACCGGATTGGGGAAGTATTTCAATTTATCCAGTATTTCAACGACTCCCGCTCTGTTATTACAGGCCAGCACCATATCACAGCCTGCTGCCAGCGCGGCCTCAACCCGCTCCATGTAACCACCAATCACATGTGCCCCAGCCATGCTGATATCATCACTGAAAATCACTCCATTAAATTCAAGCTGCGTGCGTAGAATCTCTTCAAGCCAAGTACGAGAGAAACCCGCGGGGCTTGAATCCACCTGATCATATACAACATGGGCAGGCATAATACCAGACAACCCATAGTGAATCATGCGCTCGAAAGGGAGTATGCTGTACGCATAAATATCTTCATATGGGCGCGCATCAACGGGTAATTCGATATGAGAGTCTCCCTTAACACCGCCGTGCCCCGGAAAGTGTTTGCCGGTAGCCTGCATACCGCCTTGCTGTAGTCCCTTCATAAGCCTGTGAGCCAGTTCAGCAATCACCTGCACGTCATGATGATAGGTTCTACCTTGTAGGACTTTGCTCCCATGTATCTCGCAATCAAGAACCGGCGTAAAACTGTGATCAACGCCAATAGCCCTTAATTCGGTGGCGAGCAACCATCCTATATCTCGTGTAAGCTTCAGTGCTTGCACCGGATTATGGTCATAGTATCGACCAAGCTGCGTGGCCGCGGGCAGATGCGTAAACCCATCTCGAAAACGTTGCACAGGCCCACCTTCATGATCAACCATAACCAGCAGGCGAGGTTCACGTATGGCGTGAATGTGCTCCACCAGCGCTGCGACCTGCTCCGAGGTTTTAAAGTTTCGGGTAAAAAGAATAACTCCGCCGACGAGCGGATGGCCCAACACCTCGGTGTCTTCAACAGTAAGCGAACAACCTTCAACATCAATAATAAGCGGACCTGGATACATACCTGATTCCCATGACAAACCCGGAATGATAAGCTGCCATACCATGAATTGATAGTGGTTGAGCAAGCCCGCTCGCGCCGCAACCAAGGCTATGCTATAAATAGCAACTACCTCTCAAAGCAGCTATCCTAATGCCCAGTTATATACGCCACACCTTGTTGCTGTGCCTGTATTTCATCCCTGCCTGGAACGTGATCGCCGAGATATATGTTTATACAGATACAGATGGGCATGTCCATCTTACTGACAGGCCCCCCCATGACGGCTTCCGGAAAATCACCTCTCGCGAGTGGATGCACAAACCCATGCAGTCACTTGATACAGGAAATTTTATCAGGAACCGAAAAAAATATTCCGGCCTTGTCGACAGAGCTGCACGACGCTACAGAGTGGACGAGTTTCTGCTTGATGCCCTGATTACAGCCGAATCAGCATATGATCCCACAGCCGTGTCAAGGGCCGGCGCCGTTGGCCTTATGCAGCTCATGCCCGGTACGGCAGAAAGGTACGGCATTAGTGATCGGTATAACCCTGAAGCAAATGTCTATGCAGGCACCCGTTACCTCAGGGATCTGCTGCTACAGTTCGACAATACCGAACTCGCGCTTGCCGCCTACAATGCCGGCGAGAATAATGTCATCCGCTATGGCCATAAAATCCCGCCCTTTAAAGAGACCCAAAAATACGTAAAAAAGGTCATGTATTACTGGAATCAGTATCGTTCAGCCCTGTAAGGCAGTTTTGCCTGTTCCGGTATCAGATAGTATTGGACGCATTCATGCTGGTCAAGCCGCCATATCGAATTTGCATACCTGCCATATTGGCCGCAGCAATCCTAGCATATTCGGTCTCTGTTGACTGTACCGACTTTATCCGCCTAGTGGCAGTAGAAAAACCGTATCGTTGACAGGCATCTCCGACAGCAAAAGTCCCGAGGATATTGACCTGTAAGTGTTGGCTAATCGATCTACCAATTCACTCATCATATGCAGCAACATTTGATTCCTATACCTATAGGATAATACAGATTATAAGCCTTGTGGTAATCAGAATAATATATTATCGAGTTTACAAAGCTGCATGATTTTATGTGCATCCCTGAGTATTCAACAGCTAACAACGCCAGACAAATCAATCCCGGAAACAGGCGACACAGTCAGAGTAAAACTGAAAACAGACAGATAATATATCTACGCCTCTTCTGCCTGCACAGCTGATAAACCGGATTAACGATGACCACGCCTGAGCAGAACATAAAGTGCACCACTTCCGCCATGCCTTGGCAAAGCCGGGCAATAAGCCAGAACTTCCGGCATTTGCTTTAACCAGACAGGTACACTGGGCTTGAGCACTGCCTGATGTTCGGACTTTATTCCCTTACCATGTACAACCAATACACACTCGGACCCCCGACGTTGCGAATAATTCATAAACTGCTGGAGTTTACTAAGGGCGACCTCCCTGTTCATTCCATGTAAATCAATGGTATCTCCAACCGATAGCTGACCACGTTTTAACTGTCGAAAAAGCCTTTTCCTTATACCCTCTCTACGAAAATGATAGTCGTCAATGCACTGCTCACTTGCAGGAGGCAGCTCGGGATGTGAGGAAATCGGCGTTCTTATGTCCGGGCTTTGCGGCAATATGTGGATAGATCGCAAACCAAGTGTGGGACCGGGCTTTTCAATGCAATCACTATGGATACGTTCGATATCACCGAAATGCTTTCTGAACAATGATTTATCTTCATTGGTATCATTCATGGTATCGCCAGTTCCGAATACATACAGTATAGTATAACACTTTTCCGGGGATGAAAAAGGTGCGTATCCTGTTAAGCAACGATGACGGTTATCAGGCGTCTGGTGTCCGCATTTTATTTGAAAGGCTTATGGTCGAACATGATGTCACTATGGTAGCGCCTGAGCGAGACCGCAGCGGTGCAAGCAACTCACTTACGCTTGACAGACCTTTAAGTGCCATAGAGACAGAATCTAATATCTACCGGGTTAACGGGACACCAACAGATTGCGTACATCTGGCTATCACCGGTTTATTCGATCAGGAACCGGATATGGTTATTTCAGGTATTAACGCCGGCCCTAATCTCGGAGACGATGTTTTATATTCCGGCACTGTCGCTGCAGCCATGGAAGGCAGGTTTCTCGGGTACCCCGCCATAGCGGTATCATCCGGGTCATTTGCACCAAACCACCTAGATTCCGCCGCGGAGCTGGTCATAGACATGATCAACAAACTGCTGCTCGAACCATTACCTAGAAACATGATATTAAACATTAACATCCCGGATTTATCCAGAGAAAACCTGGGTGACTTTGTTGTGACCCGCTTGGGCAGCCGACATAAAGCCGAACCGGCCATTGAGGCCCAAAACCCGAGAGGCGAGTCGATATACTGGGTCGGGTCTCCCGGACCAGAACAGGACGCCGGAGAAGGTACTGATTTTCATGCGATGCAAAATAACTGCCCCACGATAACACCGTTACATGCCGATTTGACATACCATCAGGCCATGAATCGGCTTGCAGACTGGATGGAGCGCCATGATGGCCCTGAATAACATGTTACACCAAGGTGTGGGAATGACTTCTCAACGTGCGCGTGACCGGCTGGTCATTCGCCTGCGTAAAAAGGGAATCCGGCACTCTACAGTCTTGCAGTCAATAGCCCGGACCCCGCGCCACCTGTTTGTGGATGAAGCACTATCTCATCGTGCCTATGAAGATAATGCGTTACCGATTGGAAACGGCCAGACAATCTCCCAACCTTATATCGTAGCCTTAATGACGGAGACTATCCTGAAAGACGGCATACCCGGTCGGGTTCTGGAAATCGGCACCGGCTCAGGATATCAGGCCGCCATTCTTGCCCACATTGTCCCGGCAGTCTTCAGCGTAGAACGAATCAGCGGCCTGCTGGTGCAAGCAAAAAAGCGCTTCAAGGAACTCAAAATCAATAACATCATGGTAAAACATGGTGATGGTACTAACGGATGGCCACAACCCAAACCCTATAACGCCATTATTATTACCGCTGCGCCGGAAGCCATACCCACTCCTCTGCTGGAACAACTTTCAGTAGGCGGCCGTATGATTGTACCCGTGGGGCAGGACCGGTCAGTACAGGAACTACGAAGTATTCTTCGGACAAAGAAAGGATACGAGACTACAGTCATTGAAACCGTATCCTTTGTTCCCTTTCGTAGCGGTAAAGCCTGATGAAGGTATTTACCCGTTTATATGACCTGAGCCTGAAATGGGCAGCACACCGACATGCGGGATATTATCTGGGCGGATTAAGTTTTGCCGAATCGTCATTTTTTCCTATCCCGCCGGATATCATGCTGGCCTCCATGACGCTGGCAAAACCGGATAAAGGCCTTAGTTATGCGCTGCTGACCACGATTACCTCTGTCTTGGGGGGATTGTTCGGATATTTACTCGGCTATTTCGCCTATGAGCTGGTAGAACCTGCAATTATAGAGCTAGGCTATCTTGAGCGTTTCCAAATAGCCCAACAATGGTTTGAGGAGTGGGGATTCTGGGTCGTGCTTATAGCCGGCTTTTCGCCAATTCCATATAAGGTATTCACCATTGCTGCCGGCACGCTCTCGCTATTTCTGCCGGTTTTTCTACTTGCATCGCTGATAGGCCGTGGAGCGAGATTTTTCCTTGTCGCATGGCTGATTATATGGGGTGGCGAGCGCCTTGAGCACAAGTTAAGACAATATGTAGAATGGCTGGGCTGGCTTATAGTCATCCTGTCAGGTATGGCGATAATTTACTGGTAACAGGATAGTCGAATTATACATGTATTAATTTATATGATTTTATCGGCACTGGTTATGGCATGCAGCAGCAATAACCAGATGGCCCCTGTTTCTGAACGAAAAATAGGCAAGCCACAATTATCAAAACCTGTAAAGAGGCCTGCATCCGACCAAGTGACAGTAAAGACAGGAGATACCTTATACTCCATATCATTTGCTTATGGCGAAGACTTTAAAGCTATTGCCGATATTAATGACATACCTCCTCCCTATACGATATATCCTGGCCAGCAGCTGCGGCTGAAACCGATACCAATGGTCGGCAGTAAAGCAACTTCTCCGAGAAATCTCACGAAGAAGCCGACGGCACCAGGCAAACCACCTCCAAAGAAAAGCAGCAGGGCTTCCAAAACAGTACATCTTATCCACTGGCACTGGCCTACCTCGGGAAAAATATTACGAGGCTACTCTTCCAAAGCACCCCGAAAGAAAGGGATTGGTATTACCGGTTCAAAAAATCAAATCATTGAATCGGCCGCAGATGGCAAAGTGGTTTATTCAGGAGATGGCCTGATTGGTTATGGCAACCTGATTATCGTAAAACATAACGAAACTTACTTGAGTGCGTATGCACATAACAGTAAAGTATATGTCAGTGAAGGACAAAAAGTGCAAGTCGGGCAAAAAATTGCCCTTATGGGAGTCAATGAAAGCGATACACCGATGCTGCATTTTGAGATCAGAAAAAATGGCAAGCCGACGAACCCGCTAAAATATTTACCTAAACGTTAGTCATGGAACAACTTCAGGTTATTACAATAAAACCAGCATACAACAGACAGAGTAACACTACTATGAGAGGCCAAGAGAAAGGCATGCAAAATTCTCCCGATAAATCTGCTGGGTCTGAAAAAAAGGACATACTCATCACCAAAGTCACAGACAGCAAACTTGATGCCACACGACTCTACCTGAATAAAATAGGCTACTCCTCACTGCTCACAGTCGAAGAAGAAAGCTATTATGCACGCCTCGCCCAACAGGGCGATGAGTCCGCTAGGGACAAAATGATTGAGAGCAACCTCAGACTGGTTGTCAAGATAGCACGACACTACATGAATCGTGGACTGGCCCTGCTTGATCTGATCGAAGAGGGAAATTTAGGACTTATCCGTAGCGTGGAAAAGTTCGATCCCGAAAGAGGCTTTCGTTTTTCAACCTATGCGACCTGGTGGATACGGCAGACAATAGAACGGGCCGTCATAAATCAGGCTCGCACGATTCGCTTGCCTATCCATGTAGTAAGAGAAATAGGTCTTTATCTTAAGGCAACTCGCAGTTTGACCGAAAACCTTGACCGAGAACCCAACCCGGAAGAGGTCGCTGAGTATCTGGATAAACCTGTTAAAGAAGTCAAAAAAATAATCAGACTCAGTGAACGGATAAGCTCAATGGATAGACCGGTAAATCCGGAAATCGACAGCCCGCCTGTGGACATGATTGAAGATGAAAATACTAAAGACCCATCAAAAACCATACAGAATGAAGACATCAACGATCATCTGGAAAAATGGTTATTACTTCTGGATAAAAAACAACTCGAAGTCATCAGGCGCAGATTTGGTCTGCACGGCCATGAAAGATCCACCCTGGAAGAGGTGGGTAAAGTTATCGGGGTAACCCGCGAACGGGTACGTCAGATTCAGATAGGTGCACTGAGACAGCTACGCCATATACTGGAAAAAGAAGGCCTGAGCATAGACGCCCTGATAGAATGAAATGAACACATCACCTGCGAGCCATAAGCCAAACGGCAGGTACTATAAAGTTGAACCGGCAGCAGTCCATCGCAATAAAGTCCCCAGCCGCCAACGTCCTGCAACCTGATTACCGGGCAGTCTGAGTAAGCCATCATTACCTTGACATACCTTCAAACAACCGGTACCGGCACTCCCATTCTGTCGGAGCAAATAAAACGCCACTTGATACAGCGCTTTTACATTCTCGTCAGGAAGTCTGCCAGACCTCCGCCAGCACCGGCTGCAGCTCATCTTTTACATCCTGAGAGACAACACTGTCTGCCCCACTAGGCACATTGAAGGAAGCCATCACCGTGACCAACTGATCCACTTTATTGTTAATCAGCGCCGAGGTGCGAGCTTGAATACTGTCTAACTGATAATGTTGATTACTGTACCAGTTACTGATGACCACCGAATCGTCGGTACCCACGACCGTGATTTCCAGATGATTACCGCTTCGACTAAACCACAGTTCTTGATAGGACACATCATCGAAACGGGCAATATCCGTGCTAGCCGCATTAGCATCATAGTTATTGATGGTATCCGTACCGGAATCCGGCTTGAGCACATAAGTATCGCTACCGGCCCCACCAGGCAGCGTATCGTCTCCCTCGCCGATAACCAGCGTATCGTCGCCGTTCTCACCATACAGCAGATCATCGCCATCGCCACCGGTCAGCGTATCCTCGTCATTACCGCCATAGAGCTTATCGTTGCCGGTACCACCGTCCAGCTGATCGTCTCCGTTATGACCTTGGAGAATGTCATTACCGGCATCACCATCCAATACATCATCGCCCGCTTGACCGTATAAGCGATCATCGCCATCACCTCCATGTAAAATATCATTGCCATTGCCCCCATACAGATGATCCTCACCATCGCCGCCCACCAACAAGTCATTACCATCCATACCTTCAATACGGCTGCCACTGTCACCGTCAAATATAATGTCACTGATACCCGTACCGGTGACGTTACCATTCGTACTCATGGCACCAAGCTCACTCAACAAGGCCGTTATTGCGGCATCATCTTCAGCCTCCGATAGCTAGGTCTTTAGGCGTTTAATACCATCCCAGCCACTTTCATGAAAATTCGTCCCTTGGTAACGAACCAGATCCACAGATGAATTTTCATCGGGCAGAGGCCCCCATGAGAGTCACTATGGCTGTTCGCTTATATCGAGGAAATTTTCTTACTGTGCCTACCTATCATTGGCCCCTCCTCTTTCTTACCCACTCTCTACCTATCGGTTGGTAACGACACGTTAGCCAGTATGCAGTCAGCCAGACGAGCGAAAGGCATGCTTTGTATCCAGACGGTACCCTGTCCTTTGAGCGTCGCCAGAAAGATGCCTTCGCCACCGAAAATCATGGATTTCAGATTATCTGCAGCCTCAATGCTGTAATCAATCCCCTGCGTAAATCCGACCAAGCAGCCGGTATCCACCCTGAGAGTTTCATTGCTGATTTGCTTCTCTATGACGGTGCCCCCCCCCCGCTTGAATAAAAGCCATTCCGTCACCTTTGATATTTTGCAGAATAAATCCTTCGCCGCCAAACAATCCGGCACCGATCCGTCTATGAAATGCAATATCAAGTTCTGTCCCAAAAGCGGCACAGAGGAAAGCATCTTTCTGGCAGATCACCTGTCCGCCGAGTTTGCTCATATCCAACGGAATGATATTGCCGGGATAAGGGGCTGCAAAGGAAACGCAGCGGCGGCCACTTCCCTGATTGCTGAAATGGGTAGTAAAGACTGATTCTCCGGTAATGACACGCTTGCCTGCTGACAGCAGCTTGCCCATAAAGCCTTGGGAGACATTCGATCCGTCCCCCATGCGGGTCTGAAATGAAATGCCCTAATCCATGCAAATCATGGCACCGGCTTCTGCAATAACCGTTTCATTTGGATCCAGTTCGATCTCGACTACCTGTAGTTCAGCTCCTCCAATCTTGTAATCTACTTCATGACATTGTTTGTTCATTTATTTATCTGCCCTGCTCGGTTTTGAAGGCGTTAAGATGGAGGAATTATACACTTTGGCAAAGCTGCACGTCAAGTAGTATCCCCTCTCACGAGCGGCATAAAGAAAGATGATATGATATGCACCCCGCTCTCAAATCAGGAGAAAGAAGCATGAGTGGTCTAACAAACAACCCCCCCCCCCCTCTTTCATGTCGTAAATACCGGTATGCCGGAATTACACTTGGCTATTGCAAAGAAGGATATCGATGGTGTGATCAATCTGACCCAATCCGGTTCTGATGTTAATGTCAGGGATCCTTTAAGCGATGATGAAACTGCCTTACACTATATTGCAAAAGATATGAAATTTATTTGCAGGGCAGTCGCTGCTTTAGGGCGTGTTAACACAAACTGCTCCAGATATGGTATGCTCATTTACTATCGTCGTTGGCTGGAAAGACAGGGAGATCAAACCGGTGGAACTTACCAAGGCCCAGTATGAACGCATCGCTCCGCTGCTCCCGAAGCAGCGAGGAAATGTGACTCTTCCGAACCTGCAAGTGCTTAATGCGGTCCTGTCCGTGGCTGAGCACGGCTGCAAGTGGCGTGGCCTGCCGGAGCGCTTCGGCCATTGGCACACGATTTACACGCGCATGAACCGTTGGTCGAAGAACGGCTAGGTGCTGGAATAGCCGTTCATTATTTTTGGCCCTTTTTTGTTGTTTTTTTATACAGTCTATTTTTAAGTAATCAGCGATTTATGCTTAGAAATCAGCCAGTTCCCGAAATAGATGCTTGAAAGGTTAGATTCCAAAATAGAAATACACCCATTCATTTGCTACCGTCGATATCTATGCTGTGGCATGATAAAAGCCCTTGAGCGAGTATCCCGTTTCACTATGTCATGTCATCTATTCTTGATCCGATAAAGCTGCCAGAGTTCGGGCATTCCTTCAGTTGAGCGATGTGTCGCAATCCGATATGTAAGAACTTCGGTGTGCCGTACACCGGCAGACTGCCGAGCGCAGGGTGCAAGTCCGCCGGGGATCAACGCTATCGCTTCAGGGATAACGGCAGACTCGAATGCCGTCATTGTAACCAGTCCCTCATCTTGCATTCCAAATAAGGCACTGCGCCGGATTGCCCGGTACTATCTCTCGTTATCTGATCGTCTCGGTACTGGCCTTGGAGCGGACATACTTTGTGCTGGTCGTGCATCCGTTTTTTCTGCCCGAAACCGATTATCCGAAGGGATTGGTCTCAAAGCTCATACACAGAGACATTCAGATGCTTCCGGATTACATGGATGACTGGGATGGTTTGTGGTATCCCGGTCGAATTAAGATCAGGAAAATCGGTGAGCAAAGACCGGGCGAGTCTGCTCATTCGTTCCCCGTATGCCGAGGCAGCGCACTTTCTGACGGTACAGAGGCTGCTCAGGCGGTATGACAAGGTGTACTACACCATGGATGATGATCCGGGCCTGTATCGCGTGCGCTGCCTGCACTGGCGGGAGAGATACGCACCGGGCAGGTCAAGATTGGCCTGTTTCAGCACGACAAGAAGGGCCAGCCGGACAAGAAGAGCAAGCGGTCGAGTCCGGAGATAGAGGAGAAACGCCTCAAGCAGGCGAATGCCGCAATGAGGGACATCCGGCGACCGGATGAATGTACTGCTGTGCCGGTCACAACCTACGCCTGATCTTGAACAAGCTCAGGTTTTTTTGTCTCAAAAAAAAGAGCGAGTTGGTGGATCTGGTTACAGCTGCGGCACATGCCGGGCAGGGTGTCTTGGTTGCTGCCGACCGCTATGGCTTACTGAAACAGGATTTTTCAGGGTCGACTATTTACTCGAATAGCCTTTTCTAACTCTTTCGTTTTGATTTATATACGTATTAAGACCAGAGCCAGAATCAGCCCAGTGTTTCATTTGTTTTAGGTGGGAAGAACCAATTTCAGAGGAGCGATATTCATAAGTGCCCTCATGTTTGAGGCTGCACCTTAATCCGATTATCTCCATATTCGTAACCTGAGATTCCAGAATTACTATTTGCATAAGAATTCATGATTTATTCCTTTT
>JAPYNQ010000015.1 GCA_028289815.1 Gammaproteobacteria bacterium
GATCAAGACGGTATACATCACCCCCAAGCGGGCAAGTCGGACATTCGAACCGTCTCCAAGGCACCCGCTTTCCCACAGAAGAAATATAAAATTCAATCGCTACTACGCTAAGTTGAAATTTTATCTGTAAAAGCATGATTCCGGGCATAAACTTGAGTAATCACCATGAAGTTTTTCGGGAACACTGATATGCGAATGCAGTCCTACATAAATCACTTTATGCTTTTTCAGACTGCACCTGATATGCCACGTCAAGCAAAATTTACTATTGGCCAAGTGGTTCATCACCTGAAATTCAGCTATCGCGGTGTTATCCTTGATGTGGATGCGGAATTCCAAGGAACGGATGAATGGTATGAGAAGATGGCTCGCAGCCGTCCTCCGAAAAACAGTCCCTGGTATCATGTCCTGGTCGAAAACAGTGCCAACATGACTTATGTTGCCGAGAGACATCTGGAGGTCGATAAACGAAATGGCCCGGTTGAACATCCGGCACTTGAGGCGCTGTTCCATGAGTTTCGTGATGGGATTTATATCAGCAACCGATCCATCAACTGAATAGTGGTGAACACTCTGAATTACACGGGATGCTCCAGCTATCCAAGCCGAGATAATTGTAAGATTTTCGGAAGTTAAAATCGGGTACTCTGTGCCTGCTTATCCAACAACAAGAGACAGTCCGATTCAGACAAAAAGTCTTCGGATAAGCTTATACGTAAAGCTGGGCGATCAGTCATAAAAGCCAGTGACATAGCAGCCAATCGCCTGAAAATATTGGAGAACACGTGCTGGTAACCGCTGCCGCTGGAGGCAGCTGCTCAGAAACCGTCACAGCATCAGTATAATTACTATCAATCTCACAACGGGATTGGCCTTCAGGCCCTCATAAGTTATTATCAGCATCTCATGCAAGCCGTTTAATTTGGTCTTACAGGCATTGAATGCAGCACACACTTGTGTGATTAGCCCTTGGTGCTTATGCTTTCCCGCCGCATACATATGGATTTACCACTCAATGAATACTAAAGTTATTCCCGTGCTTCTATCCGGTGGTTCCGGAACCCGAATGTGGCCGCTCTCCAGGAGCCATTATCCAAAACAATTTTTGCCGCTGGCCTCAGGTCAGTCCTTGTTACAAGAAACAATCATGCGGTTACCTGACAGAGATGACATTGCAGGCCCGACAATCATTTGCAATGAGAATCACCGTTTCATGGTAATCAGGCAATTGAATGAACAGGGGATAGGGGGAGCGACTATCATCCTTGAACCATTCGGCAGAAATACTGCTCCGGCAGTTACACTGGCAGCCCTATCCGTTGAAAACCCGGACGATATTCTTCTGGTGCTTGCTGCTGACCATTCGATTCGTGATAGGAATGCACTTGCCAGTTCAATACATTCGGCCGTTGAATCGGCCATGACCGGTAAGCTGGTTACCTTTGGAATCGCCCCAAATGCAGCAAAAACCGGCTATGGCTATATACAATGTGGAAAAGCAGAGGGAGAAGCAGCTTATCAGATTGAGCGTTTTGTGGAAAAACCGGACAAGACCGCTGCAGAAGATTTTTTATCGAGCGGCGAGTTCTTCTGGAACAGCGGTATGTTTGCCTTCAGGGCGAGCTGCTTTCTAAGCGAAATTGAAAAACACCAGCCTGCCATTCTGGAACATTGCCGCCAAGCATTAGATAAAGCCAGAGTGGATATGGGGTTTACCCGAATAGACCATGAAGCATTCGACAGGTGCCCGTCGAATTCTATTGACTATGCCGTCATGGAGAAAACCAAGCAGGCCGTGGTCGTCCCTCTTGATGCTGGGTGGAACGATGTGGGTTCTTGGTCCTCTCTGTGGGAGATGTCGGATAAGGATGAGTATGGTAACAAAGTTTATGGTGATGTCCTTACCTGTCATTCCCGTAATAACCTGCTGCATTCCGAAAAAAGGCTTGTCGCAGCCGTTGGCCTTGAGGACACTATTGTCGTCGAGACTCCCGATGCGGTAATGGTTGCCGCCAAGGACAGGGCACAGGATGTTAAGCAAATCGCTGAGCAACTAAAAGCGGCCGACAGAGCGGAAGCCGATGCACACCGTAAGGTACATAAACCGTGGGGCTGGTATGATTGTATTGGTTCCGGCACAAGATATCAGGTTAAACGGATCTGCGTTGACCCAGGCGCTAAGATTTCCTATCAGATGCATCATCACCGCGCAGAACACTGGATCGTCACCAAGGGGACCGCCAAGATTATACTGGACAGCAAAGAATTTATTCTGAGGGAGGACGAGTCAACCTATATACCTATCGGTTGTAAACATCGACTTGCAAACGAAGGCAAGCTACCCCTTGAAATTATTGAAGTACAAACCGGCAGCTACTTGGCGGAGGATGATATCGTCAGATTCGACGATGATTATGGGCGTGAGGAAAGCTCATAAGCGCCATGTTCTGGTCAAGTATTACTCACTCTTTTTTAAGAAGTTATATTGCTTTCGCACCTAACGCACATTCAAATACCGCTGGTGTTTGATAACCCAAGGCAGAATGCCATGTGCGATGGTTATAATGGGTGAACCAGCGGCTGTATCTGCGGCTTCATTTCATCGCGACTGACTAATCTCGTTCACCGGCTACTAACACCTCTTTTAACATGCCGAAAAAGCATCCCGTAACCGCGCTGTCATAACCATGACCGGCACTCGACATGGAACCTGTTGCGCTAAAACGATTCACTGTGCCATACCCACAGGTGAGCACTGATGGCCAGCTTGTCTGAGGGTGTCAACCACTAGTTCAGCACACCTATGATGAGCGCACCGACAAGCAACCATACACCTTGAGTGTTTATCCAGCAAGGCGGATAAGTAAAACCAACCATCAGTGGTTTACACTCGGCTTGTTAGAGGCCCGCTTTAGTTTAACTTTACCTACCATAACCTGAACGATATTCAGCCTGTCCGCCCCATGTTGGTTGGTTTCCCTTCCACCGATACAAGTCCCACACATCTCAATTCGCTCATCTAATCTGAACTCGACCCCCTCACAAGCCGACCGAATACGATACAACATGTGCCAAGCCGCTCAATACCAGCCACCCAGTTCCTTGCTTAACTACACCGCCTATATGACCTTTCTAATGGTCTATGCCACACAGATGGCTATATCCAGTCTTACAGGTTTTTTGGGCAGCGCACATACACGTCTCCATCGTGACCGTAAACCACCTTCAGCAATCCTCGTGCCGATAATGGCAGGGTCTCGGACCGCAAACGATATTTTCAGTCTCCAGCAATACAAGGTAAGTAGGTTCGCCATGCTATCAAACCTGTTCCAACTAAACATAACAGCATTTTCCGGGGAGCACCGGAATAACTCAACAGTACTCACCGCCTCCGCTATCCGCTTTCACCACTTTCTCGATCAGGATGTAGCTCAGATGAATGCCTCGCTGCGCATTTTATTAGGGAATTATACGCATAAATCTGCAGGGCATGCTATAATCCTGTTCACGTTGAATGGTTGAGTTTAACAGATGAGGGTAGAGTGATGAAGCGGATAGCGAAGACGATGAGCGTTGTTCAGATATTGGAGATGTTTGCCACCGAAGAACAGGCGGT
>JAPYNQ010000016.1 GCA_028289815.1 Gammaproteobacteria bacterium
TTCTTGTAATGCTTCCAATAATCAGTTTTCTTTCCATTAATTCTTTGACTGGCCAAATACCGATTAGGCTATTGGTTACAAACATCTCATCAAATTCCAATGCTTCATCAAGCATTATATCTTGAATAGACAGAGGTAGCTTTAAACGACGAGCAATAGCAATGACATGACGTCGCATGACCCCTTCCACACCACAATGCCTTATTACTGGTGTAAAAAGTGTATTATTCCTGACAAAAAATACATTGCTGGTGACACACTCAATAATGCGTCCATCATTATCGAGCAGCAAACCCTCCTGGATATCGTCATCATCCCACTCATAGCGTGCCAACACCTGTTCCAGACGATTCAAATGCTTGATCCCTGCCAACAAAGGTTGTGCCGCCAAACGAGTATTACATAGCCTCACTCGAATACCTGACTGACTAAAGCCAGAGTTACAGGAAGGTCCGTCTATCTTGATAACAATACGGGTAGGGATTATGGAACAGTCCGTTTTATAGCCTCTGGAACCGCTGCCTCTTGTTATGATAATTTTGATAATTTGCCTATCACTCTTATCAATCAGGGAGTGAAACTCTGTTTCCAGAATTTTCCCATCTGTAAAATCAATACCCAAGCGGTGACAGCCTCCCAGTAAACGCTCTACGTGATAATCCCATAAAATGGGTTTGCCATTGATTACTGAAATGGTTTCAAATAATCCATCTCCATAAGCTGCTCCCCTATCCATAACGGATAGACAATCTGCTGCTTCACCATTAATCAATATCATTACCATGATTGTCCCAGCGCGAGCAACAAGCCGCGTACTTTCTGACGCGTTTCTTGCAGCTCCCAATGAGGAATTGAGTCAGCAACTATACCCGCTCCCGCCCTGAAATGTACTTCCCTGCCACGTTTGAAAAAAGTACGAATCAAAATATTCAAGTCCATACTGCCATCAAGATTAAGGTAGCCTGCCGAACCTGTATATGGACCACGACCCTGTTGCTCCAATTCAGCAATAATCTCCATACATCGCACTTTTGGGCATCCTGTAATTGTCCCTCCGGGAAACACCGCTTTCATGGCATCGACCGGCGATTTATCACTGTGCATAAGCCCTCTGATATTGGACACAATATGATGAACATGCTCATAAGACTCAAGCATCATAATTTCATTGGCAACTATGGAACCTGGTTCACATATTTTACCCAAATCATTTCGCTCCAGATCAATGAGCATAATGTGTTCCGCACGTTCTTTGCGATCTGTTCGGAGCTCGTGTATCCATCGCCGATCTTTTTCGTCATGCGTTCGTGGCCTTGTACCTGCTATAGGGCGTGTTTCAACCCAACCATTTCGAATACTTATCAGGCGCTCTGGTGATGAACTGATAATATCGCCCTGCTTATGGTGGATATAGCAGGAAAATGGTGCCGGATTGGAATATCGAAGCCGATTATAGATCGCTATTGAATCAACATCATGGCTTAAACGGGCCTGCCAGAAACGCGAGAGGTTAACTTGAAACACATCTCCGGCGCGGATGTAATCAAGTATCCGCTCTACCCCGTCAATATATTTTTGCGGTTCTTCCTCATGAACATACTCAAAATTCGGGATAAATTTATGTGATTCTTTGTCATCAAGGATTTCAAGCATCTCGGCAAGGTAAGAGTGGTACATAGTTTCTACCAAACAGATAGTTTCTGACTTCAGGTGATCAAGGATAATGGCAGCATGACAACGTGTTGCAAATGCAGTGGGATAGCTGTAAGAAAATACAGGTAAACTCAAAACCGGCTCAATCTCATAGGCTGTCTCATAGCCAAGGTAAATAAACCAACCTCCATGAAACGGCAGATCTGAATCTGGTTGATGGTCGTCTGTTATCTTTTGACTCTGGAACTCATTTTCAAGCGTCGCCAGAAAACCGTCTATGCCTTTCATCTCCACGGATTCAATATGATTGCCAGGCAGTGCCAGCAGAATGCTGAATCGCGCCTGGACACTGCCATGTGATACGCTTTCAAGCAAATAAGGGAACTGGCTCGGATATCCGGCCTGAATCGCTACGAGGTCAGCCAGACCTGATCGTACTCCAATGCAATAGACATCACTGTCTGTGAGTATGGTAATAGGCTACCCAAGTCTGCGGAACGCAAGCGTCCCGTTAGTTCCACCAAAACCGAATGAATTGGAGAGAACCACATTGATTTGCATTTCACGGGACTCATTCGGCACATAATCCAGATCACACTCAGGGTCGGGTGTATCATAGTTTATCGTTGGCGGGACCATTTGATCACGAATAGCCAATACGCTGAATACTGCTTCGATCCCACCCGCAGCTCCCAATAAATGACCGGTCATTGATTTGGTTGAGCTCACTGCCGTTTTATAAGCATGATCGCCCAATGCTTCTTTTATAGCCTGTGTTTCAGCCTTATCACCCGCAGGTGTTGATGTTCCATGTGCATTAATGTGGTTGACATCCTCCGGATTCACGCCTGCATGGCGCATGGCTATCTGCATACAGCGCTTTGCACCATCACCACTAGGCGACGGAGAAGTCATGTGATAGGCATCGGTGCTCATGCCAAATCCGGCAATCTCGGCATATATTTTCGCCCCTCTTTTCCTAGCATGCTGATATTCTTCCAATACGAGGATGCCGGCCCCATCGCCCAGTACAAAACCATCGCGATCTTTATCCCATGGGCGACTCGCTGCTTCAGGGTCGTCATTTCGCGTTGAAAGCGCACGAGCTGCTGCAAATCCACCTAATCCGGTGTATGTTGTTGCCATTTCTGCTCCACCCGCAATCATAACGTCGGCATCGCCATATTCGATCAAGCGGGCAGCATCGCCGATATTATGTGTCCCTGTCGTACAGGCTGTGACAATAGCAATGCTGGGACCCTTGAAGCCATATGCGATGGCCAAATTTCCAGAAATCATATTAATGATAGCAGCGGGCACAAAGAATGGAGAAATACGACGGGCTCCTTTATCCAGAAAAACCCGATAATTCGATTCGATTGTCTCGAGCCCTCCTATCCCCGCGCCAATAGCTACTCCAATACGCTCGGCGTTTTTTTCTGTTGTTTCAATACCCGAATCCCTGATCGCCTGCATGGCGGCAGCCATGCCATAGTGCATGAATACATCCATCTTCCTGGCATCTTTGGGTGCCAGGTATTCTGTAATATCGAAATTCCCGACTGACCCTCCAAAGGTGACTGAGAATCCTGAAGTATCTATGCGCTCAATAGGTGTAATACCGCTTTTACCCGTAAGGATATTTTCCCAGGATTCTTTCACATTCAGGCCAACCGGAGTCACAGCTCCCAAGCCAGTAACTACCACGCGGCGCTTAAACAAGACAACCCTCTCAAAAATCAGTTATGACTTAAGGAAGCTCTGATTAAGCCAGAACCCCCTTGTGGTACGAACAAGTGGCTAAAAACATATCACCAAAATCAACGATCCAAAACTCAACAAAAATAAGTCATTGATTTTGAAAAGAAAACTCGAACTGCTGTCTCCCTTGCCTTGATAAGTTCAGGATGAACCCTATTGAAGTTCTCCCCAAGATGTTCCGATTAACTCAGAAACTTCCTCATAAAATACGGCGATAACAACATCTTTTGTATTGCCAATCCACACGACATAAATTGCTTAGTACCACACAGGCTATAGCTGCTAACCAGTATTTGCCTTAATATACTCAACAGCCTGTTGTACAGTCGTTATATTCTCAGCCTCTTCGTCTGGAATCTCACACTCGAATTCTTCTTCAAGGGCCATAACCAATTCCACTGTATCCAGCGAATCTGCGCCCAAGTCATCAACAAATGAAGCCTCAGGCTTTACCTGATCTTCGCCAACGCCGAGTTGTTCAACAACAATCTTGGCAACACGCTCTTCAACGCTGCTCATTTTATGGTCTCTCCTAAGAATATTTGTGCGGCAAGCATTCTAATGAAAATAACGCCGCACTACCATAGCCACTAATTATTTTTTTAAGTATGCCCTGAACAAGTCCGTATTTGGCTTCACCGAAGCCTGAAAAATCACAGATTCACAGATCTTTATTTATTTTTTGAAAATCAATCACTTAATTTTACTTTCTAAGTAAAAACACGAAAGTGTCTCAACACTACTATTAGTTTTGATTTAATCAGAATCTTCAACCGCTCTAACTATTTGTGCGACCGGATTATGGCTAACCCATGTACATGCCGCCATTTATGTGCAATGTTTCACCAGTGATGTAGCCTGCCTCAGGACCAGCGAGGAAAAGCACAGCATTAGCTATATCCTGTACAGATCCGAACCGCTGTAACGGTATCTGATTGACCAGCAATTCCCGTTGCTCATCACCGAGCTTGCGAGTCATATCCGTATCAATAAAGCCTGGGGCAATCGTATTGACAGTAATACCCCGAGGACCCACTTCACGAGCAAGTGATCTACTAAAACCCATTATGCCCGCCTTGGCTGAAGCATAGTTAGTCTGTCCTGCATTACCCACGGCACCAACAACAGATGCGATGCTGATGATGCGCCCTTTTCTGAGCTTCATCATGCCGTAGAGCACCAATTTGGAAAGCCGATATACCGATGTAAGATTAGTCGTAATTACACTCTCCCATTCCTCGTCTTTCATGCGGACGAGCAGATTATCGCATGTTATACCTGCATTGTTCACCAAAATTGATATGGTTCCATATTGATCGTCTGTTTCTGCAATCAAAGCACTCACTGCCTCAGCATCATTGACATCAAGCACACGGCCTGCTCCTTTGATGTCCATCTCCGCGAAGCCAGCTGTAATACTGGCGGCCCCGTCGTCTGATGTCGCAGTTCCGACCACTGTTGCACCCGCACGACCTAATGCCAGCGCAATAGCCTGACCTATTCCCCTGCTGGTTCCGGTAACAAGCGCAACTTCTCCTTCAATATCCATAAAACCTTCCTAGTAAAGCTCAAACCGTAACCTCTGCAAGCACTTTTTCCAAACTTGCCGGATCATATACAGCCAGACTGTTAAGTGATCTGTCGATACGTTTATTAAGACCGGCCAATACCCGACCCGGCCCCATCTCAATAATATGAGTAATACCACTATCGACAATGGCCTTTACAGTATCGGCCCAAAGTACCGGACAATATAGCTGCTTGATCAATACCTGATTGATCTCGCTGGCTGTAGCACAAGAACTGGCTGAAACATTATGCAGGACTGGAATCAGTGGCTTGGAAAAAAGTACACTTTTCATATAGTCACCAAGGGATTTTGCAGCGGACTTCATCAAATTGCAGTGCGAGGGAACGCTGACTGCCAGCTTTAAAGCTCGCCTCGCTCCGATTTCCTTAGCTCTGATAATGGCGCGGTCAATCGCCTCGGCGTTTCCGGCAATAACCACCTGCCCCGGCGCATTGTAATTCACAGCCTGTGCAATCTGATCTTCTGCGACATCAGCACAAATCCGGCGGACAGCAGCATCCTCCAACCCCAGTATGGCTGCCATAGCACCCGCATCACTCGGCACAGCCGACTGCATAAGCCGACCACGTTCCGCGACCAGCTTAACTGCCTGCGTAAACTCTAGTGCTCCAGCACAACATAGAGCTGTGTATTCGCCCAGACTGTGCCCCGCCATGATTTCGGCACTTGTTCCACCTGCCTCATTCCAGACACGCCAGCATGCCACTCCGCTGACCAGCATAGCCGGCTGCGTATTGTCAGTCTGATTTAAGTCAGGTTCAGGACCGCTGGAAATTAACGACCAAAGATCGAATCCAAGTGACTCAGAAGCCTCATCGAATGTGTCTTTCACAGCCTCACTGGATTGATAAAACTCTCTCATCATGCCCACTGATTGCGAACCCTGACCAGGAAAAACAAATGCTATTTTCATAATTATCAATTATTAATGAAATTTTCTTCAAAATTTACATTTTTAATAATGCCGAACCCCAAGTAAATCCTCCGCCAAACGCTTCCATTAAAACAATCTGCCCTTCTTTTATTCTGCCGTCTCTGACAGCAACATCAAATGCAAGCGGAATTGATGCCGCCGACGTGTTTCCATGCTCACCGACAGTAAGCACAACATTGTCCATGCTTATTTCCAGCTTTTTTGCCGTTGCCGATATGATCCGGGTATTGGCCTGATGCGGAACAAGCCAGTCAATATCTGATTTGGCCCTGTTACTGTGTTCAAGCGTTTCATCGACGATACGTCCCAGCGTTTGCACCGCCATTTTAAAGACCTCACTACCTTGCATTTTGATAAAGGGGTCGCGGCCAAGTGCTTCACTATGACGAGCGATACTAGGTGATACATGCAGCAATTCCTCATAAGCACCATCTGCATGCATGTGTGTGGAGTAGATACCCGGTTTGTCTGATGCCTTTAATACGACAGCACCGGCACCATCTCCAAACAGAATACAGGTACCCCTGTCCGTCCAGTCAATAATTCTTGACATGACTTCGGCACCAATAACCAGAGCACACTGCGCTGCTCCAGAGCGGATGAAGTTATTTGCGGTACCAAGCGCATAGATGAAGCCTGAACAGGCTGCCTGAATATCAAATGCTGCACAACCATGAATATCCAGTCGAGCCTGCACAAGGCAAGCTGTACTTGGAAAAATTTTATCAGGGGTCGTGGTGGCAAGCACGACCAGATCGATATCATTGGAACCAACTTTTGCGGCCTGCATAGCCGAACGGGCAGCAATGACGGCCATATCGCTGGTTGTTTCATTATCTCCGGCAATATGGCGTCCACGAATACCGGTCCTTTCCTGAATCCACTGATCAGAGGTTTGCACCATCCTCTCAAGATCGGCATTTGTCAGTATTTTCTCAGGCAGATAGCTTCCGGTACCTGCGATACATGCGTGAGTCACGCTTCCCCCGTCTCCAGCAACACTATAAAAAAGTCACCGGTCTTTCGATAATACTTTCTCAAGCTTGGAACTGACTGCCTGAGGTACCTGCTTTTCGACTTCGCGAACTGCAATATCTATGGCATTCGCAAAAGCGGGAGCATCGGCACTGCCGTGACTTTTGATCACGATACCCCTGAGCCCGAGCAAAGACGCACCATTATAGCGTCCGGGATCAAAAGCCTTCTTAAATGATTTTAATACCGGCAATGCCAAAAGGGCCGCAGTGCGGGTAAATATACTCTGTTCAAATGCCTCTTTCAAAGTTGTAGTCACCAGCTTGGCAACCCCTTCACTGCTTTTCAAAGCGATATTGCCAACAAAACCATCACAAACAATAACGTCAAAATCACCAAGAAAAATATCATCACCCTCCGCAAAGCCAGCATAATTGAGGTCGGTTTCAGTCAGTAACCGCGCTGCCTCTCTGACCTGTTCATTACCTTTAATGTCTTCTTCGCCGATATTCAGCAAAGCAACAGAAGGGGCTTTAATGTTTTCCACAGCACAAGCGAGTTCTGAACCCATAATGGCAAAACCCCTCAAATGCTCGGCGCTAGAATCAACATTTGCTCCAAGATCAAGCATATAAGTGTGCCCACTCGCTGAAGGCAAACGGGAAATAATTGCCGGGCGGTCAATGCCCGGCAACATTTTCAGGACAAAGCGTGAGATGGCCATGAGTGCGCCGGTATTACCCGCGCTCACACATGCGTCGGCTATGCCCTCATCGACAAGATTAACTGAGACACGCATGGAGGAATCTTTTTTCTTGCGAAGTGCGAGGACCGGAGACTCATCCATTGTTACAATCTCGTTCGCAGGATACATGGTCATTCTGTCATTTAACTCCACGGAATATTTTTTCAGTGTTGCTGCCAGCACTTCTTCCTGACCCACAAGGATAACGTGCAGTCGCTCGCATTTGTTTAGCGCTTTCAATGCAGCCGGCAAAACCACATCCGGACCTGTATCACCTCCCATGGTATCCAGCGCTACTGTTATTCGATCAGACATGATGTATGTCCTGAAAACAAAATTGCCCGAGCCGTATCAATGCAGACTCGGGCAAATCTGATGATTGGTAATGTTGACAAGTAAAACCTATTCTTCGTCTTCGTCGTCAATCATCTTTGGTTTGATAAACTGCTTGCCTCGATAGTATCCTCCCGCACTAACATGATGACGCATATGAGTTTCACCGCTGCCATGATCAACCGACAGAGCCGCCCCATCCAGATTGTCGTGTGCACGGCGCATATCGCGCCTAGAACGGGTTTTACGATTTTGTTGCACAGCCATTTTCTATCTCCGACGCTAAAACAAGGTTACCAGCACCAGCAGTCACCTGACTTATACCCTCAACTTTCTCAGTACAGCAAATGGATTTTCCTGCCGAATACTTGCCAATCCATCAATATTTCCCTGCATGACCGGCGGTTCACAGCTATCATGCATAGCGACAGAAGGCAGCTCCAGTAACAACTCATCTTCAACCAGATCAATAATGTTGACCTGTTCATCGTCAACCACCAAAGGCTCAAAAAAATCCGGTAATTGATTCGCCTGCGCTACAGTGGCTACCATACAAAGCGAAACTTTGCTATCAAGCCTGACTGTCACTGGTTCCAGACAGCGCTGACATATCGTCACCACGCTGGCAGCGACAGCTCCGGTGACCAGAACCCTGCCCTGCCCATCCCGGTTGAACTCCAAGTCAACACTGATACCGCCTCGGCAATCGCTAACCAATTTAAGCAAGCGCTCACACAAACGATAATCAAGCTCGCCTTGTATGCTGTGCGCAAAATCAGTAAATCTGCGCACAGCAATAAATTTTGGCGGGACCACCGACATAGGCGCGAAATCATAGCGATGAATCCGGGTTGCGTCAAAATAAATATTCGCCGGCCGCATAAACTGCCCACAGTATCCAGTGGAGTCTTCAAAGACCGGCTGGGAATTTTGTGCTGTAAATCGGCAAGGAGGCGATACCGATTATATTGATATCACAACGGCACTAGGTGTCAGACACGCCAGTCAAAGTGATGGCGGATACGGTCATAAGCCCGTTCAGACCTTTTACTTCACGACTAAAGTATCCATTTCTGGTAGTGCTGTATAAAATCCAAGCAAACAACCTGATAGAAGATCACATTCAGGTAGCCTGTGAAATGTGGAATGGAAGGAATGGCTGGTTCTATAAGTTTTCCTCTATAATTTCCCAATGAGAAACAGAGACCGGCTACCCGAGGCACTCAGAGTAAATCCGCGATTCGAGAAAATGATCACCTCGCCCATAGGCTTGGGTATGGCAGCGTTGGGCAGGCCAGGCTATATCAACTTGGACCATGGTATTGATCTGAATGACAGGAGCTTTACGGCCATGCGGCAACATGCGATGAACATGCTGGACTATGCCTGTGATCTGGGCATTCGTTATTTTGACACCGCTGCCTCCTATGGTGCGGGAGAACAATTTCTGGGGCAATGGATTTTCAAAAGAGAATTTCACGTTACAGGCGTCACCGCTGCCTCGAAGTGGGGTTATGTCTATACTGCTGACTGGCAGGTGCAGGCCGAACACCATGAAATCAAAAAACATACCTTGGAAAATCTGAATTCCTCGTTTATCTGGAGCTGTCTGCGACTTGGTCGAGCCATGAAAATCTACCAGATACACTCTGCTACGTTTGCCAGCGGTGTGCTGGAAAATACCGAAATCCTGAGTCGGCTGGCACAAATTCGAGAGGATGGTAGGCTAATAGGCCTGACTGTCAGCGGTCCACAGCAATCGCAGCTCATCGACAAAGCCATTGAAATTGAAATTGACGGTACCCCGCTGTTCCGTACCGTACAGGCCACTTGGAATCTGCTGGAAACCTCTGCCTCCGAGGCACTGCGACGCGCTGCGGATGCCGGCATGGCAGTTATCATCAAAGAAGCCTTGGCCAACGGCCGCCTCACCAACAAAAATCGGCAACCGCAATTCAAACAAAAACTGCAACAATTAAAGACCACGGCCGAGGAACATGCCTGCTCCTTGGACCAACTTGCACTGAGTGCCGCCATTAACCAACCGTGGTCAAACGTAGTCCTGAGCGGTGCCGTCACAAAAAGACAGCTTCAATCAAACTGGGATGCACTCAAAGTCACTTGGCCTGATGGCGCGCTGCAGGAGCTGTCACATTTGGTCGAATCACCGCAGGACTACTGGCGTGCTCGCGCCGCCCTAGAGTGGAATTGACAACCTGCCGCTCTGTATAGATTGAGATTCGGTATAAGAAGCAAATAGTCTGCCCATAGATATAAACGAGATGCCGCCAAGCCGATAAAATAGCTGTGAGATTGATAACAGCTCAATTAAAATGCAGACATGAGGGCAAAGAAGAAAAACTCGAAACAGGTTCCCGGTACCATTACATTGAATAAAAAGGCCCGGTTTGATTATTTCATTGAACAATCTTACGAAGCCGGCATAGCTTTACAGGGTTGGGAGGTTAAAAGCCTGCGGAGCGGTTCCATTCAACTCAAAGAAAGCTATGTAACCATGAAAGATAGTGAGGCATGGTTGCTTGGCGCCCATATATCCCCCCTCACCAGCGCCTCGACTCACGTAAACCCAGACCCCATACGAAGCCGTAGACTTCTCCTGCATCGACGCGAACTTGATAAATTGTTCGGCGCGGTGGAGAGACAAGGCTATACCCTTGTACCACTGGCCATGTACTGGAGCAGAGGTCGGGCAAAACTTGAAATCGGATTAGCCAAAGGTAAAAAACAACATGATAAACGTGTATCTATCAAGGAAAGAGATTGGAAACGTGAGCAACAGCGGATACTGAAACATAGATATAACTAACCGGCAAAGCACCAATAAAACGAGCCGCAGACCGAAAAAAGAACATCCCGACCAAAAAGAAACAATTTATTGACCAAGACCGGCACAAAAAGCATTTACAGTTGCCTGCGATAAAGACTATAATCACGTAACCGGGGGCGACATGGCTTCGACGTGGGTCACGAAACCTTTAGGTGCATGCCGAGGATGTAGCTAGTCTCGTTAATCCTGCTGCAAACTATAGTTGCCAACGACGACAACTACGCATTAGCAGCTTAATAACCTGTGTAATGCCGTCTGGCTGAAGCCGTGCTTGTGCGCTCAGATTGCAGGCGTCGATTTTCACAAGATCGCAATGAAACCGGTTCGAGGCGGATTTGTTAAAAGCTGATCGAAATCGCCCGTTACCTTCCCTGCCGGTCGGGTAATAACGGGTTAAACTCAAAGATTCGGCTAAGCATGTAGAACCAAAGGCGGAGGTCTTGCGGACGTGGGTTCGATTCCCACCGCCTCCACCAATTGAAGAAGGTGAGCTGTCTCAGTTCACCTTTTTTATGCCTGCATCCCGCGCTACAGACCTTGATGTAGCAAGGATTTACGGACTTAGAGCCCTTCTTAAGCGCAGACTTTTCAGGGCGGATATTCTCTGCTGAATGGCCAAATACCCTCTGCGTCTCTCCGTATCTCTCAAAACCCAAGTCCATGACCAGAGAATCCCTTAAAGTCAGCAGCTTACTATCGGACTAATCAAAAGGTTTGTCGGATGAATTAGTTGGGCGAAAGGTAATCACACTATCCAGACTTCAATATTTTTGACTACGTATTCTATTGGCAGTCGCTCCTGCTCCAGCCTCCTATCGGCATAGTGGTCGGCGCGTAATCCTTTAAACAAAGCCAGCTCTTTATCGGTCAACGCAACGGGACCTTTCGATACTGAGTCAGGCTCTGAAACCATACGACCCACGAAAGTCTCAACTGTCAGTTCATCCATCATCAACGGAGTAATGCTACTCAGTTTATTTCGGGCATCACTAAGTATGCTAAAGCCCTCGGAATCAACGTCACCCCAATAACCTACATTCTTTCGTGCTAACCACCCAGCCTTCATCCATGTGACGTTTTTCCCTCCGCCCGAAACTGCTATCGTGTTGGGAACATTGTTTAGTGCTAGGCAGGATTGTTCGTTCTCTATCACCAAGATATTACTCGCTGGCAGTTCAAATTCGCGCAAGATGTCAGAGGATAAGCGCAGTAGTGGTGCCCCACCCAGTGACTTCCTTGTTTCCTTACATAGCGGCTTAACTAGGGCGTGTTAGCACTACTGCAGCGCCTCGACTATGAGCACAAAAACGATGAACCCGAGGAAGATGACATCAAGTTTCTCGAAATCGGGAAAAGATCCTGCGCAAGCCCTTGAACCGCTGGAAGAACCGCTCGACCTCGTTGCGCCGCTTGTACAGTTCCTCGTCGTATTCCCACGAGGCCGGTGCGGTCTTTTTTCGGCGGAACCACGGGAACGAAGCCCAGATCAAGCACCAGTTGGCGCGTCTCGTTGCCTTCGTAGGCCCGGTCCATAACCAGTGCCGGCGCTTCGTCCGTTGGTTCCTCCAGTGTTTTCAGGAGCTCGCGTCCGGCCGGAGTGTCGTGCGCATTGCCGAGGGAGAGCGAGAAAGCAACTGCCGTTCGAGCATCCACGGCAACCCTATGAATCTTGGTGTTCCAGCCTCCACGGGACTTACCGATGGACTGCGGGCCGTTTTTGCTAGGGCACCCGTGCCATCGGGATGCACTTTCACGCGGGTGCTGTCCAAGCCGAGTGCCTCTACCTCGATTCGGACGATTTGATCCCGCTGCAGTTGTTCGAATACCCGATCCAGCACGCCGTTCTTCGACCAGCGGTTCATGCGAGTGTAAATCGTGTGCCAATGGCCGAAGCGCTCCGGCAGGCCACGCCACTTGCAGCCGTGCTCGGCCACGAACAGAACCGCATTGAGCACTTGCAGGTTCGGCAGAGCCACATTTCCCCGCTGCTTTGGGAGCAGCGGAGCGATGCGTTCATACTGGGCCTCGGTAAGTTCCACCGGTTTGATCCCCCCTGCCTTTCCAGCCAATGACGATAGGGGATGAACATACCATATCTGGAGCAGTTTGTGTGAACACGCCCTAATCAGATCGTGCTTGAACCCGGCCATGTCCGCTTTGGTGGCCGGGTTTCTGTTCGTTTGCCAGCACCTATGCCTGTCTGTTGCCCGGTAAGCCCGATTGAGATCAGGCGCTTCTCCGAATACAGGCCTCATGCTGAATCGGTATCGCAATCAGGCAATAGCCATGCCGCCAATGCAGGCAGTAGTGTTACGGCAGCAAGCATATTTACCAGTAGCATGAAAAGCAGCATCGTGCCCATATCTGCCTGAAATTTCAGATCTGAAAATACCCACGGTAATATGCTTATGGTCAGTGCCGTTGCAGTGAAGATTACTCCGCTGCCTGTGACCTCCAGGATTGCCCTGAATGCTTTCTGAAGACTCAGCCCTTGTTTCATCAATAAATGCAAACCACTGAATATATAAATCCCGTAATCAACGCCGATGCCTATGCCAAGCGCAACCACAGGAAGAGTGTTTATCTTTAATCCGATTTCCAGACCAGCCATCAAGGCATATGACAGCAAGCTGACGACACCAAGAGGAATCACAACGCATAATGTCCCTTTTATTGTTCGAAAGGTCGCTAAACACAACATAAAAATAGCACCAAATACATATGCCAGAATCGGAAACTGGGCATCTTTTATGACTTCATTGGTGGCTGCCATGACGCCAATGTTGTGACCGGCCAGTAAATAATTGACTTTTTCACCGGCTTCATCATTGTTATATCTTTTTACTGCACTGATAACATGTGAAATGGTTTCGGCTTTACGGTCCTGCATAAAAATCAGTACAGGCATGACACTGCAATCTTTGTTCAACAGCCCCGCTGTGGTTGGTATGTAAGCTGTTGATTGCGCCAACATGTGAGCATTACGTGGTAACTCACGCCACTTCAGTGAACCTTCATTCCAGCCGGCATTCAAAATCCTGGCAACATCAGATAATGAAATAACTGACTGCACCCCCCGGGTGTTTTTCATCTTCCAGGAAAATTTATTGATATCCTGCATAACATCAAAATCAATGCATCCCTCTTTTTTGGTCTCAACAATAACCGAGAGGATATCGGTACCAATGGAAAATTTCTCAGCTATGATGCGTGCATCCAGATTGTAAACAGCGTTCTCCCGAAATTCAGGAACACCCCGATGTAAATCGCCAATCGTAATATCCGATCCTGTTGAATATCCGAGCAGGGACAATACGGAACCGAGCATTATTATCATCATTGCCGGCTTTTTATGCGACACAATCGCTAATTTGTCCCAGACGGACGCGAATAACTGTACGTGCCTGAAAAGATTCTGTCGATATTTTTCAGCGGGGGTAATATAAGATAAAAGTACGGGTATCAGTATCAGGTTGGTCAGTATTATAATAGCAACGCCCATGCTAGCAGTGACGGCCATGTCTTGTATGACTTTGATTTCAATAAACAGGATGGTCAGAAAACCGACCGCATCACTCAGCAGGGCAACGCCGCCGGGCAACAGCAGCCTCCGAAAGCCGTTTCTTGATGCCTCAATACCGGTTTTACCCTCACATATCCCAGCCATAATCGCACTGACCATCTGCACAGCATGACTAACGCTAATCGCAAAGATCAGAAAAGGCACCAGTACTGACATCGGATCAATACCATAATCAAACAGTGGCAATAATCCCATCAACCAGACTACAGCCATCAGAGCGCACATAAGAATCAATAGGGTCAGAATGACAGATTTCATGTAAACATAAACAAGAATGGCTATGAGCGCGAAAGTGATGATAAAAAAGAACTGAACGTCAGTGGCAGCCTGATGAAGGTCGCCAATTATCTTTGCAAATCCGATAATATGAACTCCCATGCCAGTATCACCGGTTGTAAGACGCTGGCGTATTCGCTCTTCCAAGAGTCGGGATACTTTGACGTAATCAGTTTTTTCTCCTGTGTCAGCATCAATTTCCAAAAGAGAGGCGCTGATCATTGCCGCAGTAAAGTCATGCGCTACCAGCTGTCTGGCCATATCCGATTTGAGAATATTATTTCTGACTTCTGCAAAGCTCTCTGCCGTCGGCCTGAAATCGGCGGGTATGACATTGCCTCCCGAGATACCATCTTCTACTACTTCGGTATATCGAACATCCGGGGTAAATAACGAACTGACTCGTGAACGATCAATGCCGGGAATAAAAAACATCTCATCTGTAGCTTGTTTCAAGGCGGCAAAAAATTGTGGGGTAAATATGTCTCCCTGCTCAACCGTAAGCGCCACAATAATACGATTGGCACCTCCGAATTCCTTGCGGTATTCAAGAAAAGTTTTTATGTATTCATGTTTTACAGGTAACAGCTTTGTAAAGTCAGTATCAATCCGTAACTGTAAAACGGACGACAGCATAAATACTGTTACTATTGCAAAAAAAATCAGGACTGCGCGGCGATGTCCAAAAATAAAGTTTTCGACTGCATGTGTCATTTAGAGTCGCAGCCTGCCAGTTCAATCGTTGAAAAAACCCGGCATAGATCCAGATTACTGATCCCGTTTTCACCGACCAGAATGACATGATTGCTTTCATATTCGTATGCGTCTGCAATATCAAATCGTTCCTTTAGCTGATAAAGGTGGCTCTGCCGGTAGTCTTTATCGACAATAACAATATTGCCGGTATGACCTACTCCCATTAGCTGTCCGTTTCGGAGACGTATCAGGCTGTTAAGTGAGGTTTTGATATTTGTTGATATACGAGACCAACTTTCACCTTTGTCGCGGGAATAGTAAATTCGCCCTCTCAAGCCGGCGATAGCCACCTGCCCATCTCCCCACACCAGTACGTCAAAAAAAGAGCCTTCATATGGAGAAGATAATGTATGCCAGGTTAATCCTCTGTCTTTTGAGCGATATATATGGCCAGCCTCTCCAACAATATAAAGCAGGCCATGCAGGTCATGGCCAATGGCGTTCAGGTGAAAGTCGTGTTCCTCATTGATTAAACCTTCCAGCCAGTTATTGCCGCCATCCCCGGATACCCGATAGTAACCATAGGCGCCAACTGCAATAATTTCATAGGCGCTCAAAAACATGACATCAAGCAAGGGGGCCGCATGATTTTTATCTTCATATACTCTGGACCAGTTATTCCCACCATCATCTGTGCATACGATAATAGCGTCATGCCCGACAGCGCATCCGGTTGATGAATCAAACATCTGTATTGCCGTCAGCAATACGCGGGCTTGTACCTTTGACTGATTCCATATGCCCGGGCTGCTGTGCTTGAGAATATGGCCATATGCCCCTGCGGCCCAGACCGTATTACCGACACCATCCAGTGCTATCAGCAACGAACGGTCAGCCAGAGGCGCCTGCCAGGAATAATCATTTTTTTCGGCAGCAGCCTCCGTCCACAGGCAAGAATATAAAATAAAAAAGGCCGCGCAACGCAGCCTTGAGGTCATAAGAATCATACCGGCGCATCATCTATCAACGGCGACCGGACCGGCGCAAGGCGGATACGGTGAAGTCTTCGGCCTTGACACCAGGTTGGAAATCAATCGTCTTCGATTCCTCATTATTCAGACCTAATGCCAGATAGCGGCCCGATTGCAGATCATAATGCACCTCCAGAGTGGACCAGAGCGCAGGCACATCGTAGTAGTTTATGACATGCGCCTCGGATACACGCCATAGTTGATCACGATTGTCGTATTGATCGACATGAAGTATTTGCCATGAATCTTCATCAACGTAAAAAGTACGCCGCTTATAGAGGTGGCTGATATTGTCTTTAAGCGTTGCATCTACCACCCAGACGCGATGCAGTTCATAGCGAAGGTTGTCCGGGTTCAGGTGTAGCGGATCAAGTATATCTTCATATTTCAGCAGGTTACTGTGTAACCGATAGGCGTTATATGGTACGTATATTTCCTTTTTACCGATCAGCTCCCAGTTGTAGCGCTCAGGGCTGCCATTAAACATATCCAGTTGATCGCTGGTTCTCAAGCCATCCGAACCGGTACCGGGGCTGTCAAACGCAATATTCGGTGCGCGCCTTACTCGTCGCTGACCCGGGTTATATATCCATGCCCGGCGTGGCTCGGCGCTTTGATTCAGGGTTTCGTGAACCAGTAATATAGTTCCTGCCAGACGCGGCGGCGCAATGATATCCTGAATAAACTGGAGTAGCATATTACCACCCCTGAGGGCATTTTCATCATGGTAGAATGAAATGGATGTGTCCCGCAGCTTAACCAAGGTATAGTCACCTGAGCGTGTCACCGGTGCTTGCCCGACATAGCGCATACTTGATTGACCACGATATCTCAGTATGTGGTTCCAGATGACCTCTAACCCGCTTGCGGGAATCGGGAAAGGAATCCCGACTACCGTTCCTTCAACACCATTACCATCTTTGCTTAAAGCGGCCTCAACTGCTGACCGGCGGCTTGCTTCATAAATTCTCCGAGGTAATGCCGCACTTCGACGAGTCAGATAGATGTTCATCCTGAAACTGTTATACATCTCAAGCATTGCCTGGTGACCGGCAGTCAACTTGTCTCGAAACAGTAACAGGTTGGTTGTATCGACAGTCGCAATCACACTGTCGTCTGCATAAGGGTCAGGGTGATGCCCGCCCGGCTGAAAATCTGCATGTCCGGCATCCGCAGGCGAAGTCAGCCCTCCGTCCCATGCGGGTATGGAACCATCCGCGTTACCGGCTTTTTCGGCACCTGTCGGCGTCAGTTCATTTCCCAGCCGAGCCACTTCTTTATCGGGAAGGACGGCGCTAACATGTATAGAGACAAAAGCAATGATCAATCCTGCCGCCAAGTTTATTACTGTTCTGAAATACACAATATCTCCTTAGAAAAAATACTTGATATAAAATGAAAAGAAATCACGATCACTGAGCAGATTTTGATTTCCTCCACCAAAAAATCCGGTAAAGCTAAAATTGGCAGACCATTGATTTTTATAGGTCAAGCCAAGATCCAAAGTAACGGCCTCGCGACCTTCGAGAAAGTTACCTCCGGGTCCGGGCGAGATACCTTTCACGTCATGTTGATATGCAATCCCGGGTAACAGATTAACAGCACGATAGACATTGTTATAGGTCCATCGCCCCGCGATCCGGTAGCCCCATGAATTGGCATCTGCAAAAGCATTTGCATCGAGTGCGTCAATATCCTCATGCAGGCCACCCGCTGCGGACTGGGCCGGATTACCTGAAACGTAGGTACCCGGTGCTTCCAGCCTCAGTTCCGATTTGTGTGGCATGTTATGGATATGCGTTACCGCTGCTTCGGCTACAAAAACCAATGTATCTGCCCCCATAACATTACTGAATACTTTGGTTCCGGTAATCTGAAACTGGCTTACATCACGTTCAATATAGCCCCGAATGTACTCCTCTGGTCCTGGTGTCGCGCCATTGGTAATCTGATTATCCCGTGCGGCGGGGGATGATAATGGTGTCAGTGTGGCTGCCAGTAGTTCGAAGTCATCAATTTGCAAAGGCACATTCCGCTTATGTGCGTATTCTCCCTGGATGGCCCATTGGCCGACACCCGTATTAAAACTTAAGCCCAGCATTTGAATATCCTCGGGATACTCCAGAAAATACCTCGCTGTATCGGCATACTGATCCACAGACACTATCCTGGCCACACCAGCTGATATGCGGTCAGCCGCAGCAGGTGTCAGTCCATATATGGTCTGCAGGGTGACACTGACATTCGATCCGCGCACAGCAATTGCACGTGCAGCAGCAAGTGCCGAATTTAATCCGGCCGTGGTACCGGTTTGTGCGCCAAGAACAGGTAAACGGCTATGGTAATTAACGTAATATGCGCCAAATTCGGTATCGTTAAGTGACTGTGCAAAGTAACGCAAAGCGATACCCCATTGACCATCATCAGCGGCATTCCGATCTTTGCTGCGATTGACCCCGTAAAAGAAGTTGTCATTCAGGTAGGAATGCCCTCCGGTACGCGCCACAGCCGCATCAATATCGGCTGATATTGCCGTATCAATCAAGGCAACTCCTGCAGATCCCCTCGCGCCCAAGGAAGTGTAAAGAAAAAAGGGACCAGCAGCCAATCCCTGATCCGAGAACTGCCCGAATCCCAGCTGTACGCGAGTCGCCCCTTCCCCGGCGACATCCAAGGCGCTGAAGTAAGAACCGGCGGGATCAATATCTGTCTTTTCCCAAACGAGCTGATAAAAGCCTTCAGCCGACAAAGCCGGCGTCAGATTGAGTGACATCGAAAACATATTTACCGGCAGCAACGCTTCTCTGATCTCAGAGCCCGGTAAACGTACCGCAGCCACATCAACAGGGTTAATGACATTGATTCCGCCTTGTATAAACGTACTTTCTCCCCAGTTCAGAACATGTTTGCCCAGACGTACATCTGCCGAGTGATCACCGAACAGAGCAAACTGCGACCAAGCATAAAAATCCAGCAGCCTGACGTTACTTCCTACCAGTTCTCTGGCATCAGCGGATAAAGCGGTACGCTGCGTATCATCGGCACTGTCATTCTTTCGATCAGCAAAAGCAGTCAACCGGATGAAACCACCCATATCACCGGACTTATGATTAATCTCAATATCACTGGTCAACCTGTAAACCTGTGAGATGTTACCCTGCTGATAATTAAGATTACCGTCATCATTGTTACAGCCCAGTGCGGTACCGCCGTTAGCCATACAGATCAGACTGGTATCCGCATCCCGCAGACGGTAGCTGGAACCTAGGGACAATGTGCTGTCAATATTCCCGGTAATAACACCATGATTAAATTCGTAAGCGTGCGAAATACCGACAAACCCTATGCCGATCAACAGAAAACAAACATAATTTCGATTAAAGAGCACTCTCTACTCTTAAATATCATCGGAAATAAACCAGTAACCATGCTGCCCATTGATTGAAATTTGCAAATATCAGACGAAACATCCGATTGGTTGCAGTTTCTTCACGGACAGGCATCTGAAGAGTAAGATATACAATAGCTTTATACAAACAAAATAAACGCGGCAAGACAGGTAAGAACGGGTTATGCCTGTATATTGCCAGGCCGCGCTTTACAGTGGAGTCATGTTTTTTCGCAAAACCCCATTTCTACCGCCATTACAGCCGCCTCAACGCGGGAATGTACGGAAAGTTTTCTTAAAATTGCCTTGACATGAATTTTCACAGTACCGTCAGAAATGCTTAATTCACGGGCGATCACCTTATTGCTCTGCCCTTCTGCCAGATGGCAAAGTATCTCCCTTTCACGTGGCGTTAATTCGGAGAAAGGCATAGCTACTCCCTGAATATTGGGCACATCGCCCTGCACTACCTTGGCCAGAACGCTTGCCAACTCCGGCGCCACAACCATCTTACCGTCAATAATGTCGCCCAAGGCAATAACCAAGTCGTCCGGTTCCATATCCTTCAGCAGATAACCCTGAGCACCGTATCGAAGCGAGCGCACAACATCCCACTCTTCGCGGCTAGTCGATAGCATGGCTACCGGAGTCCTGATATCCGACTCCCGGATGTGCCTAAGCATTTGCAGCCCGCCCATCTTCGGCATACGTACATCCAGCAGGATAATGTCCAGTTCGAGAGTGGTCGCCATGCGTATACCTTCTGCGCCATCCCCCATAGCATTGACTACTTCAATACCGCGTTGTTGCAGCAGCTCCTGCAAGCCGCTGCGGAACAAAGTATGGTCATCAACTAACAGCACTTTCATGGCACGCAACATCCTAATCGAATTTAATCCGGCATGATACTGTTTGGGACTGTATAGAAATCCCGGTTCAACCGGAAACTCTTTCAGAGGCCAATGCCATCTACAAATATGGCGACTAGCTGATTGGCTCTGTTAAAGACCCCGGCTTGATTATCAAATCCTGATCATTCCTGCTCCGCTGTCTTTGCTGCGCCCTCCCTGCCACTCATTTACTCACCGGGCTACCCCTATTTCGTATCCCAGCGAAAGCTCAATTCGACACGGGCACCCTCGCCCGCTTCCGACTCAACATTCAGCTCAGCGTCAATATAAGCCGCCCGCTCTCGCATCACCCGCAAACCAATATGTCTGCCATCGGCAAGGCTGTTATCGGCATTCGCTTCAAAGCCACATCCGTCATCTTCGAGCAATAGCTGACACGTGCCTTTATCGGATAATCGCAACAGTAATCGGACCATGCGTGCATCGGCATGTTTTTTGACATTAGCCAGTGCTTCCTGGACTATGCGAATGACCTGCCGCCGGATATGCGAAGGCGGTTCAATCTCGTCACAATAAAACCGGCTGGAAACCAATACCTGGCTTTCTTCTCTGAATTTTTTCAATATATCACTCAATGCGGGCGCCAGACCTCTTTGATCAATCGGAGCGCGAAAATGAGCCAGTAGCTCACGTAATTCACCATTAGCACGGTCAACACCTTCCTTCAACCGGGCAACCTTTTGCACCACCGAGTCAAGATTGGATTCCTCTACGCTCGCCTCCAGTGCTTTACATTGAAAACGCAGACTGGCCATGCTTTGCGCCAGCGAATCATGCAGCTCATGCGCAAGCGTCAGGCGCTCCCGGAAAATCGACTGTTTCTGCGCTTCTTCATCAAGTTGTGCCTTATGAACCGCTAAACCGAGATGAAAGCCAATACTGGTCAACAATTCGTGCAAGTCGTAGCTCATACTGGAAGCAGATTGGTCCATCAATAAGTGGTAGGCCCCCATGACATCACCCTGATGGATTAAAGAAACGATCACACATTCAAAGTCCGCAGCGTACTCGCTGAACCGACGAAAGTCTCTTGAGGCCCCTAGCGAGATCACATAGACACTCTTAGCTTTTGAACCATGGCCGGGTATGGCATCGATCATCGGGATGCTGTCTTCATACTGATCGGATGCCTCGCCGACCGCGGCAATTAATTTCATATCACCATCCGCCGTAGCAAGGCGCACCAAAGCCGCCCGTGCATGGGTGATTTCTGCGGAAATATGCAGAAAACGCTCAAGCACTTCATTCAAGTCATGAGACACGCTGATGCTGGCCGCAATGTCATATAGAATCTCCAGCAGGCGGGTCTTTCTGATCATCTGCCGCAGCTGTTCGCTGATTTTTTCATCGCCTTCAAAACCAACTTCTTTATACCAGCGCCCCATCTGCGATATATCCTGCAAAAGGTCAGTAAACTGGCCTTTGGCGGGTAATGTAATTTCAGCAGAATAGTCACCCTCACGCATACGCGATGCCCAACTGCGGATGCTGCTGATAGGTTGAATCAATTCACGATAAAAACGCCTGACAAGTGCCAGTAGTATGGCGACACACAAGATAAGCAAGACAATCTGAACGGGTAAAATATAGCTAATCCGTTCGGGAAACTGATAAAGCCCCCATATTGTCGCAGCCGCGATAACAAACAGCATAAAAAGCACCACAAACAAACGGAGTACCCAACCTGACATCACAGGGTCACGCACCCAAGGGTAATCAAACCATGACATTACATTCAGCCCGTTTTAGATCTTGATAAGGAGCTTCCGAATAATACCGGGATTAGCAGTACTTCCTAGCCTCCCGGCGTCTGCGCCCGGAACGTTGAGTAACAACACCCGTAATTGATTTTTCATGTTTGAGCTCCAGCGTGGGATATAAATCATTCAGTGGCACCAGATATTTTTTATCCTCAATAATCCTGAGCTGACGAAAGATATATCCGTCATCAACTTCAGCAACCACGTAGCGGTTGTCGGTTGGCTGCACACTAGGGTCAACCATAATGATATGCCCATCACGAAACTCAGGTTCCATGCTGTTACCCTTGACCATCAACGCAAACGGTTCGGTTTCGGCACAAACACCACCGGCATCGGCAAAACCCAGCCCGGAACCATCGGCAGCCTGCTTCAGCGGAATGATTTTGTCTGCTTTACTCATAGCAACGCGACTCTACAGTAGAACTTCAATAGCCCGCTAATACTCTTCCTGCTGCTGTAAATCCCACATGGCGCGATAGATGCCCCCACACTCATGCAAATACTGGTGCGAACCACGCTCAATAATTTCGCCATGCTCCATTACTAGGATTTCATCGGCATCAACAATAGTGGACAGGCGATGCGCAATCACCAAGGTAGTATGCTCCTCGGCGACCTCCTGCAACGCCCTCTGGATTTCGCGCTCAGAATGCGAATCCAGCGACGACGTGGCCTCATCAAACACCAAGATGCGCGGACCTTTGAGGATGGCACGCGCTATCGCAACACGTTGCTTCTCTCCGCCGGAAAGCTTCAATCCACGCTCGCCGACGATCGTATCGTAATCATTCGGGAGATTCTCAATAAAATGGTGGATATGCGCCCTGCGAGCCGCATTGATTATTTCAGCCTCGGTGGCGCCATGCCGGGCATAAGCTATGTTGAAACGAATCGTATCATTAAACAGTACAGTATCCTGGGGCACAATGCCAATCGCCTGTCTCAAGCTATGCTGCGTTACTTTGGCTATGTCTTGACCGTCAATGGTAATCTGCCCGCTGCCGATTTCATAAAAACGAAACAGTAAACGTGACAGGGTCGATTTTCCGGCACCGCTGGTACCAACTACAGCAACCTTGCTGCCGGGCGCAATTTTCAGGCTGATATTTTTTAATATCTGCCGATCTACCAGATAGGAAAAACTGACATTATCAAATCGAACTTCTCCCTTTTTCAGCAGCAGGTCTTTTGCGCCCTCGGCATCAACAATCTCCGGTTCGGTTTCTAACAAGCGCAGCATGCGGTCCATATCAGCCAGTGAATACTTGACTTGTCGATAAACAACACCGAGAAAGCCCAGAGGCAGAAACAGCTGAATTAAAAATGTATTGACCAATACCAGATCGCCCAAGCTCATATCACCTTGGACTACGCCATGTGCCGCAAAAACCATAATAAATGTCACGCCAATGGCAATAATTGCACCCTGACCAAAATTCAACGCCGACATGGAGGTCTGACTTTTCACGGCGGCATCCTCCCAAACGTCAAGCGTATTGTCATAGCGTTCAAGCTCAAGCCGCTCATTGCCAAAGTATTTCACCGTTTCGTAGTTAATCAGGCCGTCAACTGCCTGCATGGAGGCCTGTGAGTCCATTTCATTCATTTTCAGGCGGTAAGACATACGCCACTCAGTCACCAGCAGCGTAAAAACGACATAGACAATTACCGTCAGAAAGGTAACCGCAACAAATTGCCAGTCATAACTGAAAAACAGAATGCTGACCACCAGTATAAATTCGACCGACACGGGAATAATGTTAAAAGTCAGGTAATTCAGAATAGAACTGACGCTTTGCGCACCACGCTCCAGATCGCGCATTAATGCACCAGTTTTGCGCTCCAGGTGGTAGCGCAAAGACAGGTTATACAAGTGCCGCAAAACACGATCACCGACATGGCGCATGGCACGATAGCGGACCCGTGCAAACAGCGCATCACGCAGTTCATTAAACAGTGAAGCAAGCAGCTTCAATACACCGTAGATGAGCAATAACAGCACCGGCAGTTCGAGCATCTGTATCTCAGGTCGGTCAAGCGCATCAACTATTTCCTTCAATACCAGCGGAACACCGACATTTGCCATTTTGGCCAACACCAGACTACCCAATGCCAGTAATACCCGACCACGGTAATCCCATAAAAACGGCGAGAGTCTTTTCAGATTATTCCAGTCATCGCGGCCTTCGTGGGGACGTTCAGTGTAAGCATGAGATCGAATCATAAACTCAAAACCGGGAAAGCCATATACTGGCATCAGGGGCGTGCAGCATAGCGGCTTTTACCCAAATCAGCCAGCGACAGCATCGAACAATAAAGGCCCGCATAAATAACGGTAAACTGTTTTCTCCGATTTATATTGGGTATCGCAAGACTTACGAACCAATAAAAATCAATAGACTGATCGTTTCTGATGTATCAAAATACTTAAAGATCCGGAACTGTGCAAATTGTCCCTGAACCAGTATAAAGATATTCTGATTATATCCTTGCTTTCTGTATTCCAAATGGTTACGGTTCAGAGTAGCCGCTTATACCATTTCAGACAGCATCTGCCGGGAACTGGAATATGCTTTGCTCTGTGTACATGACGGAGCAGGCGTTTTACCATGCTGTCTGCTACTTGTATCCCTCAATCAACCGCAAAATATTACTTATTTCCGAATCACGACATAGCTTATGGCACAATATATCTACACCATGAATCAGGTGAGTAAGCTCGTTCCTCCAAAGCGAGAGATTCTCAAGGATATTTCTATTTCTTTTTTCCTTGGTGCCAAGATCGGAGTGCTGGGTTTGAATGGCTCGGGCAAGTCCACCCTGCTGCGTATCATGGCGGGGATTGATACAGAGATTGAAGGAGAGGCACGCCCCATGCCGGATATCAAGATTGGTTATCTGCCACAGGAACCTCGGCTTGACCCGGCAAAGGATGTACGTGGTAATGTTGAAGAGGCTTTGAGCGAGTTCAGTAGCGCTCAGAAACGTCTGGATGAAGTTTATGCCGCCTATGCGGAACCCGATGCCGATTTCGATGCCCTTGCCAAAGAGCAGGCCCGCTTGGAAAATATTCTGCAAGCCGGTGATGGGCATAATCTGGAAAGGACCCTGGAGGTGGCTGCTGATGCTCTGCGTCTGCCTCCCTGGAATTGTGATGTAGCAAAACTCTCCGGCGGTGAATGCCGCCGCGTTGCGCTATGCAGGCTGTTACTCTCCAAGCCCGATATGCTGCTGCTTGACGAGCCGACGAATCATCTGGATGCCGAGTCAATCACCTGGATGGAACAGTTTTTGAAGGAATATTCCGGTACTGTTGTTGCCGTTACACATGACCGCTATTTCCTTGATAATGTCGCGGGCTGGATTCTGGAACTGGACCGTGGATACGGCATCCCATGGGAAGGCAATTACACCACTTGGCTGGAACAAAAAGAAAAACGTCTAGAGATGGAAGAAAAGCAGAAAACGGCACATCAAAAGACAATCAGACACGAGCTGGAGTGGGTTCGTACTAACCCCAAAGGCCGTCACGCTAGGAACAAAGCCCGCTTGAAACGCTTTGACGAACTGAACTCCGCCGAGTTTCAGAAGCGTAATGAAACCAATGAGCTTTATATTCCTCCCGGCCCACGCTTGGGCGACAAGGTCATTGAGGTCGAAAATCTCTGTAAGCGCTTTGGTGACAAGGTGCTGCTTAATGACCTCAACTTCAGCCTGCCTCCAGGTGGTATCGTCGGTATCATCGGTACCAACGGTGCGGGTAAAACAACTCTGTTTCGCATCATTACAGGTCAGGAAAAGCCGGACAGCGGTACGGTATCCATCGGTGAAACGACCAATCTGGCCTATGTTGACCAGTCACGTGATTCACTGAAAAATAACAAAACCGTATGGGAAGAGATCTCGGATGGTCAGGATATTATTCAAATTGGTAATGTAGAGTTCCAGTCCCGCACCTATGTCGGCCGTTTCAACTTCAAGAAATCAGACCAGCAAAAGTTTATCAAAGACCTCTCCGGTGGAGAGAGAAATCGCGTCCATCTGGCAAAGCTTCTGCGTTCTGGCAGTAATGTCCTGTTGCTTGACGAACCAACCAATGATCTTGATGTTGGGACATTGCGTGCATTGGAAGAGGCACTATTAAATTTTCCAGGCTGTGCTGTTGTTATTTCGCATGACCGTTGGTTTCTGGATCGAATTGTAACCCATATTCTGGCATTTGAAGGAGACAGTCAAGTGATATGGTTTGAAGGAAATCACGCGGACTATGAGGCAGATAGAAAGCTTCGATTGGGTGAGGCGGCTGCTCAGCCACACCGGATTAAGTATAAAAGAATTGGTGCCTAGTTATGGTCAGGCTATCACAGCATAAAATAGATGCCCTATGAGTTTCGGATATATGGCTCAACTCTGATCATATCTTTATGCGTATCAATCCCCATTCCAGTGTCAAGTTCTGTAGTACCGACCTTGATCTTTTCTCCGTTCCACAATACTCGTAGCTGTTCCAATGCTTCAGCGGATTCCAGTTCGCATGAAGGCATTTCTACGTATTTTCTGAGAAAGCTGACTGTATAAGCATAAAGCCCGATATGCCGGAAATAATTCGGTGCGATTGAGATTGTCTTATTTCTATCCCAGGGTATCGGTGCTCGACTGAAGTACATGGCATAACCATATCTGTCAGCCACAAGCTTTACAATATTCGGATTATCAATATCTGTTTTTTCCAGTAACGGACAGCAAAGTGTTGCCATGTTGCAGTTATGTTCTGACTCAAGCAGTCCGGCTACCTGGTCCAAGCATTCTACCGGCATAAACGGTTCATCACTCTGTAAGTTCACAACGATCTCTTTCTCGTTCATATCATAAATATTCGTCACCTCGGCTAATCGCTCTGAACCACTTTTATGTCGGTCGGATGTCATACAAACCTCAGCACCGATCTTATGCGCCAGTGCAGCAATACGCTCATCATCTGTTGCAATGATGACACGCCGTGCGGCACTTTTATTGGCACACTCAAATGTACGCTGCAGCATCGGCTTGCCTGCCAGAACGGCTAATGGCTTGCCTGGAAAACGTGCTGACGCATACCGTGCAGGAATGATAACAGTGTAATTCAACGCATCATTCCTTTTCGTTTTATGGCTTTTTCCAGTAGCATAAGTAAATGCTGGCCAAAGTCGTTTCCGAGAGTTACATTTACCGGCACATACCAGAAAAATTTGTTCGCAAAACGCATACACTTCACGGCATCTTTCTCCGTCATCATAACGATAGCTCCTTCCTCGAACCGCAAATCTTGCAGATTGTATTGATAGTGGTCCGGGAACTCATGCTCTACAACATCAATCTGATATTTTTTTAATCCATTAAAAAAAAAAGCCGGATAGCCTATGCCGGCAACAGCATGTACCTTTCGATTGGTGAATTCTGACAGTTTTCTGGTTTCATTTGTGCGCATATTTACTGCTGAAAGATTGCACAAAGACATTGGATATTCGCGCTGTTCACCCTGTCCATTCACTACTATCATATCAACTTCTTGCAGGCGCGATACGCCCTCTCTGAGGGGACCCGCCGGCAAATACCGACCATTACCAAATCGGCGCTCGCCATTTACAACTGCAATTTCAACATCTCTGTACATAGCATAATGCTGTAGTCCATCATCAGAGATGATGACATCGACATCACTGCATTCAAGTAAACTTTGAATAGCCGCAACCCGATCAGGTCCAACTGCCATAGGACACTCTGTTCGTGAGGCCAGCATAATAGCTTCATCACCCACAACCATATGGTCAATATCCATAGTGACTCGCTGGGGCCATTGCCCAGCCTTGCCTCCGTAACCCCGACTTACCAGTCCCGGTTTGTATCCATTTTCTTTGAGCAGGTTTGCCATCCAGATAACAAGCGAAGTCTTACCGCTACCGCCAACGGTGATGTTGCCAGCCACAATAACCGGAACCGGTAACGACTTTGAGGATAATATGTTTATTCTGTAAAAAAAACGGCGAATAAATACCAGAAGACAAAACATCCAGGATAGCGGCGCCAGAAAATAATACCTGACATCGCGCTTGTCGCTATACCAGTAGCCGGGTGTCTTACGCATAACCCTTTGAAAACTGCATACGATGAAGAGCTGCATATACGCCACCTGCTGTCAAAAGCTCAACATGTCTACCGGACTCTATAATTTTACCCTCATTCATAACAAAAATTACATCGGCCATTTCAATGGTGGACAGACGATGGGCAATCACCAGAGTGGTACGCCCCCGCATTAGTATACTCAATCCGTCCCGGATATATTTTTCGGATTCAGTATCAAGTGCAGATGTGGCTTCATCAAGAATCAGTATCGGGGAGTCTTTCAATAGTGCGCGCGCTATCGCCAAGCGCTGACGCTGACCTCCTGATAACAATACGCCATCTTCACCCACCTGAGTCTCAAGACCATACGGAAGTTTCTCAATAAATTCCCAGGCATGTGCCCTTTTGGCTGATTCAATGATTGTCCGGGTATCGATCTCTTCTAATCGCCCATAGGCAATATTGTGCTTAATACTGTCGTTGAACAGTGTGACACTCTGGCCGACATAGGCTATTTGCTCACGTAGTGAGTGAAGTTGTATATCCTTGATATTATGCCCATCCAGCATAATCCGGCCGTCGGTTATTTCATAAAATCTTGGCAGTAAGTTAACCAGTGTTGTCTTTCCGCTACCGGATTTACCAACAAAAGCAACCATACTTCCTGGCTCAATCTCCAGTGATATACCTTTGAGTATTTCATGATCGTCATCTGTATATCGGAATCGAATATCTTTGTATTCAATATGTCCTTTTACCTTTTGCAGTATTTTCCTGCCACTGTCGGACTCCGGCACTTCCTCAAAAAAACCGAAAATGGCCTGGCCTGCCGCAATACCTCTTTGCAGCACTGCATTCACCGCGGTAAGGCGTTTAACTGAAGGCAGTAAAACCGACATGGCAATCGCATAGGCCGTAAAGTCTCCCGGTGTTACTGCCTCCGGTAGATACCCGGATACGACAATATAGACTGCCCCGGCCAGTACCAGAGCAACAATCAACTGAATAAGTGGCACATTAAGTTCGTCCGTGGCAACCATTTTCATGCTCTGCACACGATTATGTTCGACTGCTTTTCGGTATTGGCGCTTTTCATGCTGTTGCCCACCAAACGCCTTTACTACCAGATGACCGGTGATCGCTTCCTCAGCAACATGGGTAACTCTACCCATAGAGTTTTGAATATTTCTGCTGATTCGGCGGAGCCTTTTACTAATGACCAGTACCAGCAATACAACTATCGGCGCAATGATAAGAAAGCCCAGTGACAAATAAATACTCAGATAAAACATCAATGAAACCTGAAATATCACCTTAATGCTGTCAGACACCAGGACGGTGACCGCCTTGGTTGCAGCACCGGCAACCTGTTCAGTATTATAGGTAAGATGGGATAGCAGATTACCTGTAGATGAATGCTCATAAAATCGACTCGGCAACACAACAAGATGGTCAAAAATGTCTCGCCGTATCGTGGCAACAACGCGGCGACCTACCCATGAAACGCAATAGGCAGACAAATAACTGGTAATACCACGCAGAAAAAAAATACCGATGATCGCTAAAGAAAAGAATAATGCCAACTCAGGGTTTGGCTCAATAAATCCTTCATCCATAAGAGGTTTCATCAAATAAGCAAAACTTACATCAGCCAGACCGTTTATCACCATAGCGAAAATACCGAGAAGAAATATTTTCCAATGTGGATAAGCAAGTCGCAGTAAGCGCCAGTAGATACTTATACCGCTCTCTTTATTGTCCTTCTCATTGCGGATCATCAGAAAAGGAGACTACTTTTCCGATGTTGTTTGAACAGTCGGCATGGATAAACGGCTAAAACCCAGCTGCCCGGCAATGTCCATGACGGTCACCATTGATTGCCAGCTGGCTCCTTGGTCACCACGTATCGTAAAAGGCAGATTACGATTACTCCCGGCATGGCGAATAATTGCCACCTTCAAAGCATCAGGGCTACTGTTCAACACCTTGGTACGGTTAATATAGTATTCACCATTTGCACTTACCGTAACCTCGATAGCTTCTTCCCGCTCGATCTGTTCGCTGCTACTTGCCTTGGGCAAATCAATTTGAACCGCCGATTCTTCTTCAAAGGTCGTGGAAACCATAAAGAAGATCAGCATCAGAAATACCACATCAATCAATGGTGTCAGATTGATGTCAGGTTCTTCCTGTTTTTTTGATCGCAGATTCATCGGCGCTGCTTGTTTGCGTTGCGTATTTGTGTGTCTTCTTCACGCTCACCATGAATGACTTCGACCAGCTTGAGCGCTTCTTCTTCCATACGAACAACATATTCTTCGACAACTCCGCGAAAATAGCGGTAAAACATCAGTGACGGAATGGCAATTGTTAAGCCGGCAGCAGTAGTAATCAGTGCTTCCGATATACCACCTGCCAGCAGGCTGGCATCCCCCACACCAGCAGTTGTTATTGTGCTGAACACCTTGATCATACCAATCACGGTGCCCAGTAAACCCAACAGAGGGCTGATTGACGCAATAGTGCCGAGTGTATTGAGGAAACGCTCAAGCTCATGGACGACATGCCTGCCGGTTTCCTCAATTGCCTCTTTCATGATCTCACGATCATGCTGCAGATTAACCAATCCCGCGGCAAGCACACGCCCGAGTGAGGAGCTTTGTTTCAGATGCGCCAATGCCGCTTCATCGAAAGACTTGTCATTAAAACTAATCCATACGTCGGCCACCAGATTGGGTGGAATAACGTGTTTTTTCTGAAGGCTCCAGAAGCGCTCGGCAATAATGGCAAACGCCACGATGGAACATAAAATGATGGGAAGCATAACCCAGCCGCCAGCCTCGATTATTTCAAACACAACGTCCCCTTGATTGCGAAAGGTAAATAATACTTTATTTATCACCGGCTGGCATGTAATGCCAGAACCTGCGCCACTGCCGACGATACTCATAAGGCATGTCCATTGACCCATCAGCGTAAAAAACGAAACGAACCATACCGGATTTATCGTTTCGTAATTGCCGCGTTGACAGCTTCCGGTAACGCTGTATGACATCTTCTCTGGGAAACCCAAAGCGATTCCTGTAATCCATCGAATAAACCACATATTCCGGCAGGACATTATGCAACCAACTCTGAGTCGAGGAGGTTGCGCTACCGTGATGCGGAGCCGATATAATATGGGACTTCAGACGCTTACCATATACAGCAACCATTTCTTGTTCGGCACGAGCCTCAATATCTCCAGTCAGCATGATCGTTTTTTCTTTATGGCGAATGCGTACAACACAGGAGCGATTGTTGCTACTCAATCCCTGATTATTTCTCACTCTGGCTGTAGGATAGAGAATATCAAAGTCCACTCCGTCCCAACGCCATCTCTGACCCGCCTGACATACCTGTGAATGTGCGTGTTGGTCCTTGAATTCAGAATTCGGCATAACGGTTAATGAATGCACCATGATCTCATCAGCCACCGCTTGGTAACCACCTGTATGGTCTTTATCGTCATGGCTGAGTATAACGCGATCAATATGAGTAATCCCTTCACGCCAGAGGTAGGGCAATATAACCCGGCGCCCAATATCAAAGTGATTTCCTGCGCGAAAACCCGTGTCATACAGCAATACATGCCCGTGTGTACGGGCTACAACAGCCAAGCCTTGTCCTACATCAAGAAAGTCAACTTGCAGCTCTCCCCTGCCTAGAGAATTTTCGATAAAAGCTGACCATGGAGTGAAAAACAATAACCCGGCTATAGCGAAACTGCGCCCGCGGAACCTGTAAAGGATAATCAGCCCAGGCAGTGCAGTTATCAGGTTATATGAAGTCGGCGCGGAAAGACGCATCACGGCATACTCGGTTTCGGCCAGCATCTGTATAAATCCCCACAGCAGCATCATCAGAAACTCAACTGCGTCGGCGACATAATCGGCCAACCCGTGAAAAACAAACTGGATAACTACCAGTAATACCAGCATGGGCACAATCAGCATGCCCACCCACGGTACCGCAAACATATTAACCAGCGGCGCCACCAAAGAAAACTGGTGAAAAAAAATGAGAGTTAGCGGCATTAATCCGATAGCCAGCGCAATCTGCAACCAAGCCAGTCGCCTAATTTTACCGGACACACCTTCTCCAATCCTATCCGTTAGCGCAAAATAAATAATGGTGACCGCGGCATATGATAACCAGAACCCGACATTCAATATGGACAAAGGATCAATCAGTAATACAGCCAACAGGGCAACCAGTAAAACCGACAGCGGAGCTACCGCCCTCCTGAGTAACAGGCTGAGAACGATAACAGCAAGCATGATGAGTGCACGTTGTGTTGGAATCGAAAAGCCCGCCAACGCCGCATAGACTATTGCCGCCAGCAGACCACTTACCATAGCAACATCCTGCGCGGGACGATATAGACAAAGCTGTGGAAGACAGCACCAAATCTGTTTCCCTATCCAGTAGAACAACGCAAAGATCAAACCAATATGCAGACCGGAAATCGCCATTAAATGGGTGGTTCCGGTACGTTGCAGCGCTTGCCAGTGCGATGCCGACAGATACTGCCTGTCACCGGTTACCAGTGCGACCAATAAGCCGGACACATCCTCTGATTGAAGTAGCAGTAAGAGTCGTTCAGAGAGCAGCTGACGCAGATAATTCAAGGTCGCTCGCTGCTCAAGCAGCACCGCCTGATGCGCATGACGCACATATCCGGTGGCTGCTATGCCTCGCTCAAAAAGCCATCCTTCATAATCAAAACCACCTGGATTGGAAAAACCGTGAGGACGCTTCAGCTTGATGGCCATGCGCCAAACTTGACCTGCCGACAAAGATGATTCCGGTGAGTACCAGTTCAATCTGACATCTGCCTTCCAAGCAGAACCGTCCACATTCAGAATCTGAAAATCAAACCGGCTGCGCTTTCTCCGGTTCTCCGGAATCGACTTAATGATCCCGGTCACATTGATAGCCTGACCTTCCAGCTCGGCGGGTAAAACCTGCGGCGCAAACCACTGAACAAAGGTTATGAGCCAGACAGAACCCAGTATCGCCGCCAGCAGTATTTTTACAGAAAGCGAACGACATTGATACCCGACAAACAGCAGCACAGGTAACAACAGGGGCAACCAGCTGCTCTGCGGCAAGTATGGCAGATAAGCGGTTAAATATATGCCTGTCGCAAAGGCCGGAATCACTTTACAGAAACCTCCGGAAGTCTACTGCGCGAGGCTATGGCAGCATTGTGAGATGTTCGGAATCCCCATATATCGCTCTCCCAATAAGTAAACCTGCCGAACCCCCATTACTCATTCTTGTGCGCCTGATGCCCTGATCCAGCGTAGCACATCGGGTTTTTTGAAATTCCCTTTCACATGTCCGTAGACATAAAACTGACACGGCTATCATCAATTATGAGAGAATTGCCGTTTTGCCCCGACTGCATAAAACTACGGTATGCGCTTGAAGGTACTGACTTGGCTCGTTGTTAAGTATACAGAAATGCGCGAGCACCACTCTCTGCGCATATTTGGCCAACTGTTGGATGATCCCTATCTGTTTCATCTAAACAGACGTTCTGTATCCGGCGCATTTGCCGTGGGCTTCTTCAGCGCCTGGATACCCGTTCCCTTTCAAATGCTGATCGCCGCTACCGTTGCGATCGCTGTTCGTGTCAACCTGCCGCTTGCCGTCATCCTAGTGTGGATCACAAACCCTGTCACCATAGCACCGATGTTTTATTCCGCCTATATTGTCGGCACATGGCTTACCGGCGATGCCGTGAAACAAGTTGAATTTGAGACAGGCCAAAAGTGGTTTATGGAAGAATTGCAGACTATCGGGGAACCTCTGCTGCTGGGCTGCCTGCTACTGGCAGCTGCCAGCTCAATGATCGGCTTCTTTACAGTAAGGCTACTATGGGATGAACGGTTCTCACGCCTGCTGCATATCAAGCTGAAAAGACATCGACGCAAACAACATGGCAGCAATAAATCTGCCTGATTCACTCAGGCGAAACTCTGAATCAGGGCCAGGTTGACACATATAAAGTATTTACGCCTAGTCAGTCATGGCGACTCCACCAACAACCTGACATCCAATAGTAGCACCAAAATATCAGGCAGTGTCCGCGCAGCGATGTCGAAAACCCGTAAAAAAGCCATACCGTGCTTGAGGGGGATCTTCAGAGCATTTTATTGGCTGATATTTATTTAATTTAATCCTCAGATTCTTTAAGGATTTTCGCAATCCCATAGTAACCACGTTGTCTGGCATGGTCCAGCGGAGTCTTGCCATCACGATCTTTAATATTACGGTTTGCGCCTGCATCTACCAGCAAACGGGTAATCTGCTGATAAACATTCGAACCATTACCAAGAATGGTGGTTTCCAATAGAGCCGTCCAGCCCAGATTATTCACTCGATCAAGGGGAGCCCCAGCCTGAATCAGCATGTTTACAATCTCTACCTGTCCCTGATGACAAGCATAGATTAATGCGGAACCCTGATAGATTGAAGTCACCATCGTGGGATCAATATGATGATCCAGCGCCCAGCGGACCAGCCTGGAATTTTTTTGCGAGATGGCAATATTCAAGATATCCCTCTTACTACCGTCTAGTTGGTTAATATTGGCCCCCCGCTCAATAAGCAAATCCATAATCGCCAGATTACCTGATCGAGCAGCCAGTAACAGCGGCGTGTCACCACTAGTATTGACATGGTTTATGTCTTGCGTTGATTTTAATACCTGAGTAACCTTGGCCGAATCATTTTGCTGTATGGCTGAAAACAGAAGCTGCTCATCAGCAGAGGCAATCTGTCCGAGTAACAGCGGACCAGTGCTGAGCAAGGCGGCTTTCCCGTAAACAAGAAAAGAGGAAAAATTCATACCTGACTGAACCGTTATTAATGGCTATAAATACAGATTTAATTTTACCCTCAAATCAAAGATATCGCTCTTCTATCGTTTTAATGTAGTGGTAGTCAAGTAAATCGTACTTATATCAACCCTGCTTGTGCAGGAATGGCAAAGAAATAGCAATAAGCAGGCATGGCGGGTCGCCTATAGACCAATCAGGATTCGACAGATTGAGCTACTCTAGCGTACAAGGCGGCTGCTATGAGCTTGGTTCTTGAGCGGGGTATTTTGCCATGCCAGAATAACGGTTTTTTGTCCGGGATAATACATCGGTTATGGGTGCTCAGATAATTGATGGCAAGGCGATTGCTGATGGGCTACGTGAGACTGTGAGGGCGCGGGTAGAGGAAAGGGTTCACCGACGACAACCACGTCCGGGGCTGGCCGTTGTATTGATCGGGGATGCGCCGGCTTCGCTGGTCTATGTACGTAACAAGAAGCTGGCCTGTGAATGGGTCGGCATGAATTCCTTTGAGTTCAGCAGGCCAGCTGTGACTTCCGAAGCCAAGCTGCTTGATCTGATTGGACAACTAAATGCGGATGAACGGGTGAATGGCATTCTTATACAGCTGCCCTTGCCGGGGCATATTGATACAAACAAGGTTATTGAAGCGATTTCTCCTGACAAGGATGTGGATGGCTTTCATCCGTATAATATCGGGCGATTGAATATTGGCAGACCGGTTTATCGACCCTGCACGCCTCAAGGTATTATGAGTCTGCTGGAATTTACGGGGATTAAGCTGGCCGGCATGGATGCGGTGATCGTGGGCCGTTCAAATATTGTCGGACGTCCACTGATCGCAGAGCTGCTTGATAAGGATTGTACGCCCACAATTTGTCATAGCTACACCAGGGATATCGGCGATCAGGTACGTGGTGCAGATATTGTGATTGCCGCAGTCGGCAGACCCGGCTTTATCCAAGGTACCTGGATTAAGCCGGGGGCTATCGTCATTGATGTCGGTATCAATCATCTGCCGAATGGTCGTTTAAGCGGCGATGTTGACTTTGAGTCTGCCCGACAGGTCGCGGGGTACATTACACCGGTGCCAGGCGGTGTTGGTCCCATGACTATCGCCTGCTTGTTGCAAAATACACTGATTGCCGCCGAGTCGAGGTAGCTGCGCGGCTACACAGCTTGTTAATTTTGGCGGTATTGACTGATTTTTTCCCGCAGTGCGATGCTGCGCATGTATTCAAGAACTTCATCTCGCATGTTTTGCTGCTTCTGAGATGAGAGGGGCTGGCGGTTTTTATCCAAAAGTTCCGCATCAAGTTCTCTGGCTAGATTTTGTGCAGTCAGCCACATTTCATCTAGGGCATGAAGGGCATCAAATGCGCGTGGCAATTGCAGAAACATGGTTATACCGGGGGTTTCAAATGTCATCAGTTCGCTGAGGTTAAAATCACCCGGCTCGGTCATATTGGCTACGCTGAAAAGCGGCTGCCTGCTACCCTCGGTCAGGCGATGAAAAATGCCCATGTCACCATGCCTGAGGTTGTATTTTTCCATAGCCCTCACCAAGTCTGCTCCGCTTATCAGGCCTGTCCTGCTTCTGATATTGATATGGATTACTTCGTCTTCGGAAATAACCTTTTCATCCTCTTCGGGCTGCTCGGTACGCTTGCCAAACCAGTGAGGATAGCGCTTTTCCAAGCGGTAAATTACGTATATTCCGGCGAGCAAGGTGAAGCCTGCGAGTATCAGTATCAGGCGGAATAATTCCATATTTGAATACTTGGGGAGCAGATTGATCGCATTGCTACGATGCCATCTTGAGCGCTTCATCAATATCAACAGATACCAACCGGGAAACTCCGGCTTCCTGCATGGTGACGCCCATCAGTTGATGGGTCATTTCCATGGTCACCTTGCTGTGTGTCACAACGATAAATTGAACATCGGCGGCCATTTCACTAACTACTTCACAGAATCGAATCACATTGGCATCATCAAGCGGCGCGTCAATCTCGTCCAACATGCAAAATGGTGCCGGATTCAGCTGAAACAGAGAAAATAGCAGGGCAATAGCTGTCATGGCTTTTTCGCCACCGGATAGCAGATGGATGCTACTGTTGCGCTTTCCCGGAGGCCGCGCCATAACCGAAACACCGGTTTCCAGCAGCTCCTCGCCGGTCAGCTGCAGATACCCGTGACCGCCGCCAAACAGACGCGGAAATATTTTTTTCATCCCGGAGTTGACCTGCTCAAAGGTATCTTTGAATCGGGTTCGGGTTTCCCGATCAATTTTGCGCATAGCACTTTCCAAGGTTTGCAGGGCTTCGGTAAGGTCGTCGTTCTGTTTGTCCAGATACTGCTCGCGTTCAGATGCCATTTTGTATTCATCAATAGCTGCAAGATTGATTGGGCCTAATCGGATTATCTGCTTTTCAATGCACTCAAGCTTCTGGGACCATGCGCTTTCGGAGGCTTCGGGGTGCAGTTCTTTAAGAATGTCTTGGACGACATACCCTGACTCTGTCAGCTGTTCAGCAATGCCTTGGCATTTCACCCTGACTTCCTGCCACATCATGCGGGCTTTTTCGGCCTGTAGCAAGCACTCTTTTACTCGTTGTTCCGCCTGATGGCGGCTGATTTCCAGCTCACGCATTGTCTGGCTAATTTGTTCCACCCTGTTCCTAGCTTCGGCCAGTTCGACTTCTATAGCTTGGCGCTGTTCCAATAATTGGTTGCGCTGTACCTGCATTTCATCCAGCGGTGTGTCGGCATCATTTATAGATTGCTGTAATCGGATGCGTTGCTGCTCAAGATTTTGTTGCTGGTGCTGCATACGCTGCTGATGACCCTGCATGGAGGCATGCTGACTGCGCAAGGATTCGATCTGCATTTCAATCTGGTGTGTCTGATCGCTTATAACATGAGACTGGTCGCGTTTATGTTGCAGGTCCGTGGCAAAGCGCTCGCGCTCGCTTTCCAGTACCCGACTTTTTTGTTTGAAAGAATTGAAACTCGCCTTGGATGACTTAAGGTTTTGCTCAGCGGTCTGCAATTCCTGTTGTCCGGCAACCATCTGCTCCTGAATCTTGAGGACTTCGGCAGCCAATCGTTCGTCCCGCTCTGCCAGCTGCCGGAGTATGTTTTCACGGCCATTGATTTCCGCACGGGATTCAACCAGCTGCCGGTTCAGATCATTGATTTCACTCTGTATTTCCTCACGCTGCTGCTCATGGGCCATATATATCTCGCGCCCTTGACGCAGTTTTTCGTTTACCTCAGTAAACGTCTGCTCCAGCCTGACGAGTTCTTGTTCAAGATACTTGATACGCTGTTCACGCTCAAGAATACCTTCTTTATCATGCCCCACGGACACCCGTATCCAGTTTTGACCAAGACATATGCCGTCGCGAGTAACAACGCTGGCACCCACCGGCAGTTCCTTACGCAGCACCAAGGCGCTGTCCAGATCATCAGAAATATAGACATCATGCAGCAATCCGCTCAGGTCGCTATCCGACTTAATCCTGCTGATGAGAAGGCGGTCGTCATTATTCCGGGCAGCCAGGAACTGTTGCGTTATCAAGCCAATGCGACCGGATGCAAGCTGATTCAGGTGTTTTGAGTATGCCACGTCATCAGCAACACTAACGGCCTCCAGATAATGGCCCAGTACCGCTTCAACGGCTTTTCCCCAGCCTGCCTCAACTTCCAGGCGTTGTGCCAAGCGCGGTGCGTCTGAGAGATTGTGCGAATCAATCCATGCTGAAACGTGCTCATTCTCTCCGCCATAGGCCGCTTTTTGTACAGACTGCAGAGTCGCAAGTTGTGCCCGAGTGGACTGCAGTGATTCCCGCAGATCATCCTGTTGTGCAACCAAGCCGCTATTTAGCGTGCGCTGTTCAGCCAATGATTCAGATCGGGACTGGAGGGCAGTCTGCAGTTCCGCCTCACGAGCAGCCAGCTCCTGCCCCAAGGCTTGTAGTGTTTGTAACTCTTCATCCAACGATTGCTCACCCAAATTGGTCAACTCTTCCTGAGTCACCTGGAGGCGTTCATTAAGCTGCTGCATGTGACGCTGCATATGGTCAATGTGGGTAATTTCCACCTGTATTGACTGATCTGCCATAGAAAGCTCCTGCTGGTTGCCTTGCCATTGCCGTTGCCAGCTCTGCATGGCTGCTTCCGCCTCACTTAATGATTCACGGAAAGCCTGCTGCTCTGATCTGGCTTGTTGCAGTCGCGGTTCACTGGTCTCCAGCTGCCCTGTCATCACCCGCAGGCTTTGTTTATCCTGTTCAAGATGGGTAATAATATACTGTAACTGCTTTTCCAGCCTTTCAAGTTCAGCCTGTTGCTGTTGGCGGGTCTCCTGGGCATGTTTAACGGCCGCTTCAAGACGGGTAATTTCCGCACCATGCTGATAGAAGCACGACTGCACAGTATTCATGACCTCGCTGGCCTCAACATGTTTCAATCTAGTCTTTTCTATGCTGGTCTCCAACTCACGCTGGTCGGCAACGGCACTCTCGTAAATGCTCTCTTTTTGATGGATAACCTGTTGGCGCTGCGTTGCTTGGCCATCAAGCCCTTGCCAGCGAAGTGCCAGTAATTCGGCCTTGTATTTGCGTTCGTCCTGCTTGTAAGACCTGTATTTCTCGGCCGCCTCTGACTGTCGCTTCAGATGGTTAAGCTGCTTTTCCAGCTCTTCTTTCAAGTCGGTCAATCGCTCCAGATTGTCTCTGGTACGGAGGATACGACTTTCAGTCTCACGGCGGCGCTCCTTATATTTGGAGATGCCCGCCGCTTCCTCCAAGTAAACACGCAATTCATCGGGTTTAGCCTCAATCAGCTTGGATACCATCCCCTGCTCAATAATCGCATAGCTGCGCACACCCAGACCGGTGCCCAGAAATACGTCGATGATATCCCGGCGGCGGCACCGGGTACCATTGAGACCATATTCGGAGGAACCATCCCGGGATACCATGCGCCGTACCGAAATTTCATTAAACGCGGCATATTGACCACCGAGCTTACCCTCCCGATTATCAAACACGAGCTCAACGGACGCCGCACCTACCAGTTTACGGCTGGTCGAACCGCTGAAAATAACGTCCGCCATAGTCTCACCACGCAGGCTTTTGGCTGAAACCTCACCCATTACCCATTTGACGGCATCAACGATGTTTGACTTTCCGCAACCATTGGGGCCCACAATACCCATAAGATTGCCAGGGAATGCGATGCTGGTGGGGTCAACAAACGACTTAAAACCAACGAGCTTTATCTTCTTCAGGCGCACCAAACTTCATTTCATTCAGGAAAGCGATAAATGTTAGTATCTTTATCTGCCTTTGTCGATGAAGAGCTAAAGAAAACCCGGAGAAGCAAAACAAACGACACCGGAAAAAACACACAATGCACAGTCGATTTTCAGAAATCACCTCAAGGTATTTGAACTATGAGTACGCAACCCATTAGAGAAATTGAAACATTTGAGAATCCCAATCCGGAACGGGATTACACCATACGTATCAGTATCCCTGAATTTACCTGCTTGTGTCCGCGCACCGGGCAACCGGACTTTGCCACGCTCGAGCTGGAGTATGTACCTGACCAGCTCTGTGTGGAGCTGAAATCCCTGAAACTGTATATCTGGTCCTTCCGCGATGAGGGAACGTTTCATGAAACGGCAACCAATGAAATTCTCAGCGATCTGGTGATTGCAACAGAGCCGAGATTTATGCGTCTGGCAGCCATATTCAATGCACGTGGCGGAATTTATACCACCATCGTTACCGAACACCGCAACTCGAACTGGCGCATACCTGAAAAAGTTGAGCTCCCTTGAGGTGAAAAAACCCGGCTTTTTTACCGGTATTGGATGTTTTCTGCGCGGCTTCAGGCTGATTAGTACCGCTGGCCTGAGACGTTTTGTCGTGATACCGCTGGGTATTAACATCGCACTGTTTTCACTGGCAATCTGGTTTGGCCTCAGCTGGATTGATAACCAGATTGACCGACTGGGTATATTCATTACTGAGAGTACAGCAGCCTTTATGCCAGGACTCGCCAATCTGACTGAATGGTTGAAGTGGATACTTATACCACTGGCCATTCTGGTTATTCTGGCTATGATTTTTTATACTTTTACTATACTGGCAAACCTGATTGCGGCTCCCTTTAACGGACTGTTGGCGAAAAAAGTTGAAGATCACCTGACGGGTAGCCGGTCCGATGAGGGCAGTGGTATGACGGATACCATCAGAGACATCGGCGGATCATTTTTATCTGAGTTCAAAAAATTGTTTTATTTTTTAGTTCGGGCAATACCATTGCTCGTATTGTTTACTATTCCGGGTATCAATATAGCCGCCGGCTTACTCTGGTTTATATTCAGCGCATGGATGCTGGCAATTGAGTACGGTGACTATCCGATGGGAAACCATAGTATCCATTTTACAGGCCAAAAGCAGGTACTGCAAGGCAGTAAATTTTTCGCCCTAGGATTCGGTACAGCAACCCTGATCGCAACCATGATACCGATACTTAATTTTATAGCTATGCCGGTAGCTGTTGCAGGAGCAACCACTATGTGGACAGATTACTGGAAAGGCAACATGGATAACCATTGATTTAATGGTTGAAACAACAATTATTTCTTCAACTCCAAGATATCGTTGACTCTTCTCGGGAGAAGAGAACCAATTCGATCATAGCCACGCTGCATTCTGATAACTCAATTCAGCGTGGTCGGACTGCATAAAATATGGGAATTATATACCTGATTGCCCAAATCAATTATAATCACCAGACTTGGCAAGGCTGTAATTCTACTTTTTCGGCTTCCGCGTCTCCGGGCGCGGAGCTGCCCCGCCTTTCAATAGCACTTTTGCTACTTGCTCTGGGGTTGCGTTGATCCGAAGGTCGGTGACTTTATTAGTTTTGCCTAGCTTATCTACAATCAATTGAGATTTCATTGCCTTTACATTTCGCGATAAATTGATTTGAGACTGTAAATTGCGTTGCGTTTTGTTTCCATCTCTATATTTTCAGCATTCAAACGATCAACAACAGCATTATGAACTTGAATTGCGTATTTTTTGGGGATTATATACAAAAGTAACGAAACCGATTTCCGCCAGCCTTGTGTGGAAATGGCGGATTATTCAGGATCGCGGTAGTTGATCTTGACAGGCTGGAGGACGGCCTTTGCAAAGTTTTCCATCTTTTTCTCTACGGTGCTGCCAAGCACGTCAATCCTGATCTTTTCCTTCAACTCGGCCTTTGTCGGCTGGTAGCTTCGGTTGGCAAGCGTTACGGTTCTTCTTGATTTCATGTTATGTTATTTCTCTAAGTTAGAACTATATGGCAACGATTTAATATAGTTTTCGATAAATTTCCAGTCTATAGAGCCATCCTTTGC
>JAPYNQ010000017.1 GCA_028289815.1 Gammaproteobacteria bacterium
TTACTATTTTTCTCCAGCTCCGAGACAAATGACTTGCAGGCTTCAGCTTTTTTTTCGGCAGAGAGACCCATAGAAATATAATGTTCAAAAAAATGAAAATTATCTATTGCATCATCCCATGCGCGACAGACATTGTTCATATAATTTTCTTCATGATCACAGGCTATTCTATATAGATGAATATCCTGCGACATTTCGAGTGCCAGCGCATGCTCTATCAGGCTTTTTATACTCGCAAAGCCTGTATCATAGGCGATGAATACCAACATTCGGCCTGATTTTTCGTTGAGAAGAAACTGTCCGTCCGGTCCTTTTATCAAAACTTCCTCATTGTTATGCAAACCATTAAACAGGTAATCACAGAATTCACTGTCTGAGTACCGCACGTGAAATTCGAGCAATCTGCCGTTACAAGGACAGCTGGCAATCGCTAATGTCTGATGAGATCCATGATTCAGTTCAAGCGTAACAATTTGTCCGGCAAGAAACTGTAGTGTCTGTGTACGTGGCGTTCTAAGCTGTATGATCAGAATATTTTCCCTAGCCAGCTGTATTTTCTTAACTTTGGCATTGATCTCCTGATAAGGTACTTCAATAGTGCCACGATATTCTATCGCCTGCATCACAATATTGCTGCGAGCAGCACAAATGCAGGGCAGAAAATACCCCAGGCCCTTTTGGATCTCACTAAAATGATAATTTGTCTGCTTTAATGTTTTTACTTTACCCTCAATCAGACGCGATGCACATTCTCCACAGGAACCATTGTCACATCGATACCGGAGATTGATACCAGCATGTAGCCCGGCTGCCAGAATGCTCTCTTTTTCATAAACCGGAAAGCTGCGCCGGCTGGGCTCCAATGTTATTCGGTACTGCATATCAGCGACTTTGACAACGACCCAGCAGATGATCAAATCTCTGAAATATATGTTCGGTTACCGGCTTCAGTTTTTTTCGCATCAGGGTTCCTTCGGCTGTAGTCTGCGAAAAAATATGAGTAACCAACAATTCGGACATGTGCGCAACCCACAGCAGTGACTCTAACAGGGATAGCAAGACGTGATTTTCATTCAGTTTATGGATCAATACCTTCCACTCTTGGTCGGCACGAGCGAATTTATCGCTGCCTATATCCATTAACTGTGCAGTCTGTCGATTGATCTCTGCTATCTTGTCCGGTGATTGGTCCTGCAATACAGGCAACATATCAGCCATTTTTTCTTGCAGAGTATCCAGCAGATATACAACAACATCCTGATTAGCCGGCTTTTTGAATACAGTATAAGCCGTATCCAGAAACCCCTGTCCTTCCTCGCTTAGCAACCAGCGAAGTTTGACAGAAAACCGGTTATCCTTTAGCTGTTTCAGTATTTTATTGGCATCACCATATGCTTTATGCGCAGCTTGACCGTGTGGCATAGCCTTGACAGAAGACTTTAGAAAACCAATCAAACAGACGTTATTGCGTTGGCTGGTACGCCAGAGTTCCTGCTTTCGATCTTCATCAATCAGCTCTCCTTGTAACATCAGGCACACAGAATCAATCATGGGACCGGGCTCGGTTTCAAATGCCAGATGCTCAAACAAATGATCTGCCAGTACTGGCCCCAGATCGCTATTCACTATCGCTTCTTTTTCCAGCATGCGACGCGCATTTTCCGATTCAGGCATACACCACCAGGCGCGGCGCCCCAATTCAGGTGTCAATTCTTCGGCATGTACCACCGCCATCACGGCTTCGGGCTCTCCAAGCATCAGCAGCCTTTGCAGATTTTCGCCTCTGGTCTGCCCCATACGTGTCCAACGACTGATCAATACCGGATAACCACCGGGCGAACCCAAAACATAACCGGAAAGAAATTCACGAACCCTGCGCACATACTGTTCATGTTTATCCGGTGGATTCAGATCAATGTGCGCCTCAGCATTTTCCATCAGGCCGAAAACCTGCATACGACTCTCATCAATACGCACTGCGTGCGGATTCTGCACCATCATAACGTTCAGTTGTAATAAATCCTCGTTTGTCAATTCCATATTAATTCAGTTGTATGCGCTGCCCCCAAGGTACGGGAGACTTGCCCTTGACCAGCCAAATGACCGGCCAGGATGGTTCTATTGCAGGAAAATGTCCCTGTGCATCAGTAAAATAAACCAACAGATCAGGTGGCTGGTCGCACCGATTCGCCCATTCAATCGCCGGGCGGAAGTCTGTGCCGCCACCACCCTTGATATTGCCGGGCATTATGATTTCCTCCCATGCCTCGTATACCCAAGGTCCACCATCTGCCATTTTTGCGTCGCAGGCATGCAGAGTAATCCGCGCACGTATCTGTCCTTTGATGGCATTAATTTCACTGAAAAAATTGTTTATTTCATCGTCAACGATAGAGCCACTGCTATCAACGATTACCATAAGATTAATCTGTGAACTTCTCAGGCTTGGATAAATCGCTCCACCTTGCTCGCGGCGTGAAGTCGGCCGGGTAAAACTATAGTCATCTCTGGCGACCGCACTCATATAGCGTGCCAATAACATTCTCCAAGGTAGTTGTGGCTGTAGTAAATGATCTACTATGCGGGCTATCCCACCACCCAGCTTGCCAGCCTGAATAGCAGCTTGTGCTGCCCCAGCCATACGCTGTTGCCATTGTATCGCCAGATCCTGCTTTTCTTCTTCTTTTAAGAGCGGAGGTAATACAGTCTTCTGCTCCATCATGTTTTGCTCCGCTGCAGTATTTTTATCATTACCACCTTTAACTTTCCGGGTATCCGATGAGGGTTTTTGTTTTTTTTCAGCAGCTTGATGGGTACCTGACTGTTGCTGCTTGCAAATATCTCTCTCATCGCTATCTGAATCACTGGTCTGATTACTACTATCTGCATTGAAATCCCGATCATAAACATGTTGATCCATTGGTTCCTGATCAAGCTGATCATCAATCAGAGGATATATTTCTTCGGCTGTCAGACCATCATATTCTTTGAGGTATAACACATTCGGTGGTGGTTTCAATCCATCGTTTATTAATAATGAATTAACCGCAAAATCACAGGCAATGTCCCAGCGGTGTTTTTCTCGATAACGTCGCCGTGCAAAATGTAATAATGCACAATGCAAGGCATCATGTGCCAGCATGAATTGTGTCTGCTCTATGGATAGTGAATCAATATAATCGCGATTATAATAAAATGATTTGGCATCGGTGGCCGTTGTACTACACCACTCAGTAGCATCCATCAGAGGCAATCTTAAGGCCAATGCTCCCAGAAAAGGACGCCCCAAAATGAGTTTGGTACGGGCCGAACCGAGTTTGATTTTAATTGGGTCGGACATTTAATATCTATATAGAACACAGATGGACATTTTTTTATCCGATTACTCAATAGAGTTTGATGCCTATGACAGTATTTTATGGAATATCTACTTTGTGGAGTGTCCTAAGAAATTCATTTCTACTATTACTTTCAAATCTCTGATGACTTTCATCATTTATCTTTCGCCTATTTGCAGAAAATGCAGGCATAACATAACCCCATGTACGATTTCTGGCAAATACTACAACTACGTCCACATAGCTTTCTTTCCATCTATTTTCTATTTCCTGATTTTCGTCTTTGGCTTCTATGGTTTTAACTTGAACTCGATAATATTCAGGTCCATCGGAAATTAGTATATCTGTTTTATGTCCATTATCCAAAACTGGAGTAAAAACCTGCTATCCATCGTACATTAGCCAACTAATAACCTGATTTTCAAATGCAGTATTTTTTAATGTTCGGTGTGTCCCTTCTTTAACAGGAGTCATTCTTCCGGGCATAATGCTTTCTTCCTGTAATAAAATAACAAATACAAATTAAGCATATAGCATCACATCTGCAATATGCTTTGACCAATCCGAAAACTCGGGCACACTGAAAATGGACTCACCGACCGCTCGGTGCATGTCGGCAACCAGCACCACACCCATCTCTTTTTGTGGAAATTTGCCGGCATAGTTCAGAATATTGCCAAAAGTTCTGTCGGCACTATCTTCATTTTTAAATCGAATCGCACAACCAACCAATGAAGATGCCACTGCATATTGCAGATCAATTTCTTCCGGTACGGCAACATCTTCTCCAGAGAGAATAGCATCAATATCCGGCAGATTATCCATGTTATCAATAAAAGCCTTCAATTCGATGCCGGCAGCCAAACCGACACAGGATTGTAAGGTGCCGGCAAGTAAATCCTTATTACCATAAAATTTCTGTAATGCACGATGTGCAAATTCCCATGAACGTGGAGATGGAAAAGATACCGGGTTATGTGCCGGATCAAAATCAAATATCAGTTCCGGACGAAAACGCAAGAAAGCGATTATCCGTTCATCAATCTGATTCTGCCAAGCCCAGGCCACCCAGTCATCCAGATGTACATCAAATTCATAATGGGAAAACCGGTTAGCAAGAGGCGCCGGCATGACATAGGTAACACCGCGATCTCCATGACGATTGCCTGCTGCAAAAATTACCCAGCCTTCAGGCACTTTATATTCACCAAGACGCCGATCCAAGATTAACTGATAAGCAGCTGCAGAAACTGTTGGTGGCGCAGAAGTAATCTCATCGAGAAATAATATTCCTTTATCGCCATGCCGTCTGGTATCGGGTAGTAAGGCAGGGATAGCCCATTCTACTGAATTACCGAGACGAAAGGGAATGCCACGTAAGTCAGAGGGCTCCATCTGAGACAATCGGATATCAATAATATTAACACCGTGATTCGCTGCAATCTGGCTGACAAGTTGTGATTTACCGACGCCCGGCGGGCCCCATAGCATCACAGGGGTATGGTGACCATACTCGGCACTCTCAAATTCCCGGTTCAGTATCCTGTATATATGTGCTGGGCGCATGTATGTCCCCGTTTTTTTGATCCGACCGGGCTTGCATCTATACTATTACAATCAACAACACTATTTTATCAGTCCGTAATCGGTATTTCACTTCTTATAGGTTTTTCTGGAGTGGCTTGGATCGTTAGGATTGTCAAAGATAAAGTGAAACTGGCCTTGCTCAATTTCAACATAATCCAGTATCGTACCTTCCAGCAAAGGTTGCTCATCAGCGGAAACAATCACCATTATATTTCCGGCATAATCTTGGCTGTCACCATCTTTAACACCTTCATCGTCAAAACCCATACGATAATCCAGACCACCTTCGGGTGTATGGGTTGTTGCAATTCTCAGCGGCAAGCCGGTTGCATCGGACTGCTCGGCCGCAATTTCTATCTGTCTGATTGCATCTTGTGTCACATTTATTGTCATGACGCACCTCTCTTGTACTGCTTTACAAATTTTACAAACTGTCTGACCCACGGATTAGACCGGGTTGAGCGAAGATGAGCATATCCGGCTACCGTATTACGAAAGATAATACCGTCTTTACTGCCATCAATGCCGTGGCCGCGTTGAACCTCATACGCATAATCCAGTCCATCATCAACATTCTCAAGACTGGAATGATGGAACTCATGCGCACATATGTTATTACCTTCCACATTAGGCTGCCATGGCGCTTTGCCTGTCAGCTTTAGCCGGGTATATCCACGTCCCTGCGTACATTGGTGCATGCGTACATCCGCGGCAATAGCATTAGACATCTTGCAATATTTACCTTCCCATTCTATACCACGACATAAATACATCAGCCCTCCACACTCAGCATATACCGGCAAACCACTATGTACCGCCTTTCTAATTGCATCGCGCATTGAGCTATTGCGGGATAGTTCCCGCATGTGGGTTTCAGGAAATCCTCCGCCAATCACAAGCCCGTCAATTTCAGGTAATTGTGTGTCCTTAATCAGGTCAATACAGACAAGTTCAGCCCCTTGATCGGCAAATTCGGAAAGATCGTCCTGATAATAAAAACCAAATGCGGAATCCCGGGCAATACCAATTCGAACTTCGGCCAATACATTACTTTTATATTGTTTTTTTTCAACAGGCCTTTTCAATCGTAGCAACGTAACCAGAGTATCCAGGTCCACTTGGTTCTCAATATGCTTTTTTATAAGGTCTATCTTATTGCCGGCGAAACTATATTCATTACTGGGCACAAGCCCTAGATGACGCTCATCAATCACTAGTTCGGTATGCCGGTCAACAGCACCCAACACCGGCAAATCACTGTATTTCTCGATGGCTTGGCGTAGTTTAACTTCGTGACGTTTACTCGCTACTTTATTCAGAATAATACCGATAATATCAACATCAGAATCAAACCGTTGATAGCCCATAACCAACGGGGCAACACCACGTGTAATACCTTGAACATCTATAACAAGTATTACCGGGACATCCAGATATTTCGCCAGTGCCGCATTACAATCGCTACCATTCGGATCAACGCCGTCAAATAATCCTTTATTACCTTCAATAAATCCCAGGCCAGACTGTTGGTAGTATATCTCCCATAATTCACGAATTTCATCATGTGTCTGTGTGTTGAAATCCAAGTTAAAGCAGGGCCGGCCACTGGCCTGTGTCAGCCATAACGGGTCAATATAATCCGGTCCCTTTTTGAAAGGTTGTATTCTATATCCACGTTCAGTTAGTGCAGCACATAAGCCTATACTGATTGTCGTTTTTCCCGAGGATTTATGGGCCGCAGAAATAAAAATCCGGGACATCAGCGTATCCCGCATGGAATATTCGATCTGTCAGTCTTGGGCCACAGTAGACTAATCTCAGGATGAAGCCTTGGCAACATAATGAGGATCAACGATTTCATCAGCCAGACTCTGAGGTAAAAACCGCAAAACTGAGATGCCAATAACAACCATAATAAGCGCCACACCAAAGCCCATGCCTGCACCCAGAATGATTTCAGGCAGTGAAGTTGAATAGGCTACCGACATACCATCCATAAAACCACTGTTGACGATCTCCATACCAGGAAAAATATCCAGAGGATAAGCCTGACCACCAATAATGATGACATACATCTGTGCCAAACCACCCAAGACAGCCAACGCTGATGCAATACCAATCATCAAGCGCTGACTGCTCAGTGAGCTAAATAGAATAATGGTCGGGACGACTGAACCAATTAAAATCTGTAATCCCCAGAATATCGATGAATATTGACTGCCACCATTTTTACCTAGCAAGATAAACGCTTCAATTCCATGATGTTCAGCTGCATACAGATTTGTCAGATGATAGACCAGTACGAAATAAAGAACGGCACTGATAAATACTGCCAGCAAATTCTTCAGGCGACGTAAAACACTATCTCCAAGCTCCCGGCCAGTCCAGCTATACGCTATCATCAATACAAGAATGTAAATAGCGAGGCCCGCAACAAAAGACATCATAATAAACATGGGTGCCATGATAGCCGCATCATAGCTCTGGCGCGCCACTAGGAATCCAAAAATTGAACCAGTACCAGTCGTCAAAATCAGGCGCCAGATAAATGCGATCATACCGGCGACTTTAGAATACTTTCGCATCCTTTTTTCCATCATAAACCAGATATACAGGATAACGATTACAAAAAATCCGTTATAAAGTAGTTGGTTCCATGCAAAAATGGATTTGAGATTCCAATAGGTCATTGCAATAATCAGACGATCCGGTCGCCCCAGATCAAGTATGAGAACAACGAGGCCGCCTGTCAGCAACGCAATGGCAAGCAACGCGGAAAGTGGAGCTAACGGCTCATAGGCAGCCTTACCAAATACTGATGCAATCGACGCGATATTGAGTGCGCCAGAGGCGGCGATGATTAGATACACTGCAAAAACATGGGGCATGCCCCAAACAATCTGGTTCGTCATGCCGGTTACATAATGTCCATGATGTTCCATATACATGGCGGCGACAAAACCAGTCAGCGTTATCGCACCAAGGACACCCAACAAGGCCCAATATCCGAAACTTTTGCCTTCAATCTGTGTAAAATTAACCGGCTTCATAAATAGCTTGTATCCTGTCCGAAATAGCTGCCGTAATTAGATGTTACGATAACGTACACCCAGATTCAGACGTAAATCAGCACGAAGCTGACGGCTTGGATATTTGGCCAATTCCCGGGAAATCCGGCTATCAGGGTCATTCAGGTCACCGAAAACCAGGGCGTCATGTTGACACGCTTGGACGCAGGCCGTTGTACCCTCTCCCGCATCCACTTTGTGAATACAAAAAGTACAGGACTCAACTGTGCCCTTGCCACGCGGCGCATGCACTGCCTGGCCAGTCACATCTTCGTGAATGAAGGAACGTGCCTTATAAGGGCAGGCCATCATACAGTAACGACAGCCAATGCAGATATGCTTATCAACCAGCACAATTCCATCAGCACGCTTGAAGGATGAACCGGTGGGACATACATCGACGCAAGGCGGATGTTCGCAATGCTGGCACATGACCGGAATACCGTATTCCCTACCTGTCTGTTTGTCTCTTAAATGCACTTTGCGTATCCACTGGGCATCCGTTGCAGGACGCCCTAGCTGATGCACGCCATTTTCTTCATGACATGCCGTAACACAATCAGTACAGCCATCAACACATTTATTAGCATCAATCAGCATCCCCCACCGAGTTCTATCGGTCACTGCATCACCAGGATCACGAGCAGCCCGAGCAACGTCATATAAAATCACGCCGGGAACCACACTCATCGCAGCTGCGCCCGCGGCAGTCTGCTTAACAAATGAACGTCTGGACTGGTCGGTCATTTCTTTACTCGCCGCCATATGGCCTATCTTGATTAAACTTCACTGTGAGTTGACGCATTTTATTAATCTCATCAGGAGTCGTGCGATGGCAACCAAAACAATCAATACTTACAGCCACATAATTATGGCAACTTTCACAGAACTGTCCCTTTGCATTTATCGGCATAGCCTTACCTTGCTCGTCATAACCTGCATGACAGTCAATACAATCTTTAAGTGAGTGCTTGGCAGTAATACCACGTATGCCTTTATACACGGTTTCATCGCGTTGATGCAGGATAAAGTTCATATGTTCGCGGCGCATAATATCAGCAGGTTCGACACATTTTTCACCGACAGGCTGCGGGTATTTCGGCAGGCTGACACGATCACCGGCAACAACACTACCAACAATCAGCATCGGTCCCAGCAAGAATAGTTGACCCAGAATCGCTCTCATTAAATTTCCTGGTTACAAACCCATTCCCATATCAATGTAACCCGTCGGGCATACATCAGAACAGATATGACAGCCAATACATTTCATATAATCAGTGTCAACATAGCGACCGGTGGTGTATTTATCCTTCTTGACACGGAATACCGCATCCTGAGGACAATAAATCACACAGTTGTCACATTCAAAACACAGGCCACAACTCATACAACGCTTGGCCTCTTCAACGGCGTTTTCTTCTGTAAGACCAAACAGGCGCTCCTCAAAGTGACCCAGCACCTCATCGGAGGATGGAACCTTTTCATCACGTTTATTACGAGGCACATGCTCGAAGTGAGCAAGAAAGATCATGTCTGAGGAAATAATTTCATCTTCAGCACGATTTTCGTAATTATGAACTGCAAAATTAGATGAGGATGTACCACGCAAACCCTGATCAATAGGACGAGGACCATTAGCTGCATCGGCATCAAAATTATCCGGTATGTGATCGGCCTCATTCAATTTGTCCAACAGATCAAAGTGATGCACATCAACCTTCGGTCGATTAACAAAGCCTTGCTCTTTGAGATATAGATCAACACTATCAACGGCAATTGAAGCCTGGCCGATAGCCGTGGTCAGCAAATGGGGGCGAATGATATCACCACATACAAAATGACCGGGCTTGTCAGGAACAGCATAGTTTTTGTCAGCATCGATCAGGTTACGATCATTGGCCATTTTCTCCAATCCCTCCATATCGCCGCCCTGACCAATAGCAGAAACGATCAGATCGACCTCAATAATCTCCTCCGTACCTTCCACAGGTACGGGGCGACCATCTTCCATCTTACACTCAGCTATTTTCAGAGCTATTGCGCGACCACTGTCACCAACGATAACCTCAACGGGCATCACGCCGGTCTTAATTGTGACACCTTCAATCAATGCGTCATTCACTTCGTGTTCTGCGGCAGTCATTTCGTCCTGCCTGAACAAAGAAGTTAGAGTCACATCTGCACCCTGGCGCGCAGCGGTAACCGCTGAATCATGTGCAACATAGCCATCACGAACAACCAACTCAGGACGGTCTGTTGGGTTTGTATGCTCAATGTGACCCAAACGGCGGGCGACAGATACTACGTCAATAGAGGTATCACCGCCGCCCACACATACAACTTTATCCGCAGTAACCTGCATACGACCTTCGTTAAACGCCTTAAGAAAAGCGACTCCACTCACACAGTTTGGCGTACCATCCCAACCAGGAACTGGTAAACCACGACCCGTTTGGCAACCCAATGCCCAGATAACAGCATCAAACTGACTTTCAAGATCTTCCACAGAAACATCCTTGCCAACATGCGTTTTCATACGAGTTTCAACACCCATATCAATAATGCGCTGTATCTCAGCATTCAGTATATCGCGCGGAGTACGATAGACAGGAATACCATAGCGCATCATGCCACCCAGAAATTCGTTACTATCGAAAATAGTGGCTCCATGACCGCGACGACGAAGCTGATAGGCCGCAGCCATGCCGGCAGGACCACCACCTATAACGGCAACTTTCTTACCCGATTCCTTTTCAGTTACCTCAAATCTGTAGCCTTGTTCAATGGCATTATCACCTATAAAGTGTTCCACTGAATTAATGCCCACAAAATCTTCGACTTCGTTACGATTACAACCATCTTGGCATGGTGCGGGACAGACACGCCCCATCATTGACGGGAAAGGATTAGCATCAGTCGCACGGCGGAAAGCATACTCCTGCCAAGACATCCCTTCTGGCGGTTGCTCCATGCCACGCACGATCTGTAACCAGCCACGAATATCCTCACCAGACGGACAACTACCCTGACAGGGTGGCGTACGATGCACATATGTCGGACAACGATGAGAATGGTCTCCTTCAAAGACATCGTCTTCAAAGCTGTCCCACCGGTTATCACCTTCACGAAATTTACGAAAAGTATGACCTTCGCCCTTGTAGGTTTTACTCCATGGAGTTGCCATTTTTAATCTCCTTATTATTACTGCCCATTACAAAAAACAGGGTCGGAAAATACCTGTTGCTTAAGAAAACCCGATAAAGTCAGAGTTTCTTTTAATTTACTGCTTAGCCTCCAAGACAATCGCATTACTGACGAGCTGATGAACACTGACAATCATGTCCATGCCCATTCCATAATAAGGGAGCACCTTGGTGAACTGTGACTTGCAAATAGCACAGATAGCCGCCATATGGGTCACGCCATATTCCTCAATAACATGTTTAAGCGCATTCATCCGTGGAACTGCGCCCTTGACACGAAGCTCTATTAAATCATCCGTCAACAGGCCACCCCCGCCACCGCAGCAGAAAGTGGCATCATGAATTGTTTCGGGTGCCATATCGACAAAGTTATTCACTGCGGCTTTGATGACTTCACGGGGAATAACAAACTGACCGCCCGGCATATCGCCCATACGGGTTGCGCGAGCAATATTGCAGGAGTCATGGAAAGTCACAATTATGTCGTCGTTCGCAGACGGATCGAGCTTTATCGCATCACGCTTGATCAGATCATGAGTAACTTCAAGTATATGTTGAGGAATCGGATATTTTGGATCCAGAAAATCAAACGGACCTGCCAGTGTGTTTAGAAAACTGTAGGCAACTCGCCATGCGTGGCCACATTCACCAAATACAATTCTCTTTACCCCAAGCTCCTGTGCCGCTTCGCGAATACGCATTGAGACGTTACGCATATTTTCATACGAACCGATAAACAGACCGAAGTTTGCTGCTTCAGAGGCATGCGAACTCAATGTCCAGCTAATACCAGCTTCATGGAATACCTTGCCGTATCCAATCAGGCCGTCAACATGAGGTTCAGCGAAAAAATCAGCCGAAGGGGTAACAAGCAGTACATCCGCTCCTTTTTCATCAAGAGGATATTTGACTTCAACACCTTCATCTTCAAAGACATCTTCTTCAAGACCCTCCAGTGTGTCCACTAGCGCCGGCTCAGGGAGCCCCAGGTTATTCCCAATTTTGAAAACCTTGGCAATAATTTCATTACAGTATTTCTGCCCCATACCAATATCGTTCAGAATCTCGCGGGCAGCCATGGAAATTTCTGATGTATCAATTCCATAGGGACAAAATACAGAACAGCGACGACACTGCGAACATTGATGATAATAGCTATACCATTCATCGAGCACCTCACGTGTCAAATTTTGTGCGCCAACCAGCCCCGGTAAATATTTACCGACCAGTGTAAAATAGCGGCGATAAACCTTACGCAATAAATCTTGGCGGCCGACCGGCATATTGTTAGGATCGGATGTACCCAGAAAATAATGACACTTATCGGTGCAGGCACCACATTTGACACAGGAATCAAGATAAACCCGAAATGAACGATACTTGCCTAGTAAATCACTCATCTTCGCAATAGCACGATCATGCCAGTCCTCAACCAGCTCGCCAGGATAGCTCAAGGGTCGCTGGTGCTCCGGCTTCGCAATAAACGGTGAGCTGTGAGACATAGTACCTTCCTGCACAGCAGGTGCTTCAGTATCCGCTTTTAGCTCCGGTATTTCAAAATCAGGCTTGGCCATGCGCACCTATCCCGAGCTCTGGTCCGCGCTATCCAAATCCAGACTTCTCGCCCAATCGGCAACATGACGCTGTTCACGCGGATTATCGACCTGATTACGGGTCGGACTAAAAAATACACCGGGCGCATGCAACAGCTTGCTGAATGGGAAAATGATTGCCAACACCGCTACCAGACCCAGATGTATGATGAGGAATATACTGGATGGCAGCTCCTGCCAGTCAAACACCATCAAACCGACCATAAAAGCCTTGAGACCTACAACATCTATCGGCGCAATGAAACTCATCATGATGCCACTCACTGTAATCATGATGATAAGTATTAACATCAGATAATCAGAGGGTGCCGATATGTAGCGAACGCGGTCTACAAAAATACGGCGACCCAACAAGCCCAGAAGACCTACCAGCATTATTAAGCTGGCATATTGGCCCGCAAACTGAACCAGCCAGTTGTTAATCAGTGGCCAGATAAAAAAGTCAGAACTCACAACGTAGCGCAGGTGGCGCACAAAAGCCAATGCCAGCCCCAGATGAAACATCCAACCAAAGATCCAGGTCCACTTGGTCGCACGAAACAGGCTTTCGAAGAAAACCACTTCACGAAACATACGAAATACAACGCCTGAGCGGGTTATAGGTGCGGGCGTTGTAGGAATCTTCAAAGGTGCCGGCACACTCCAGTACTGACGCAGTTTCAGGGCAAGGCCGGCTGCAAATATGCCCAGAGAAACATAAAACAGTGTGGCGAATAAGTACGACAAGACATTACCCTAAAAAAATTTGAAAGCTCTTAAAACATGGCTGGCAACGGCATAGCCACTACCAACCATTTATCGTTGCGGTGCTTCGGACGATCAAACACAGCCGGTTGGCTTGGGCAAACCGGCATAGCGACAAGCCTGCTTACCCGGACCATACGGAAACAACTCATACAGATACTTGCTGTTACCTTTATCTTTGCCCAGCTTTTTGCCAACCGCCTTTGTCAGCACACGTACTGCAGGAGCAATCTGATACTCTTCGTAATACTCGCGCAGGAAATTAATAATTTCCCAATGATCATTCGTCAACTCAAGATCATCTTCCTTGGACATGGCATCCGCAACATTGGGTTCCCAGTCATTCAGGTTAGCCAGATAACCTTCTTCATCAACTTCCAGTGATTTACCATTTACTTCAATAGTCATATTAGTTCTCCAATAAAAAATAGAACGTATTGTTCATATTCAGACTAGAGCCAGGACTGCGTCGAGTCTTTAGCCTTCACCAGATCTACAAAACCGGCATAATCAACCACACTAACACCATCAATCAGCTTATCTTCACCAATCCCACGGGCAGCAAGATCTGCGCCCAGTACAGAAATGTCCAGACCACTAAGTTTTTCCGCCGCCTTCCCACCTCGAGCAGCGGCATAAACCGCATCTTCAATAAGTAAAACAACATCACTATCTTTAACAAAATCAACGGCCGTATAGAGGCTACTTTTCTCGTAAGGCGATTTATTCACAATATGCAGAATAGACATGACACTACTCTCTAGAAATTAAACATAATGTCTTGGTCGGCCATCAAGTCAGCCAGCTCTGCGCGACTGACCAGACGTATGGAATCTTTCTCTGCCCAGTCTTCATCTTCATCCTCCCAGACCAGATGCTGCAAATCATCCAGCAACAAGCCGCGCTCATCAAGAGAGTCTTTCTCAACATATATTTTGGTAACCTCATAGTCACCTAGAGCAGCATAGGTTGCGGAAAAATTTTTCATACCGGTATCTTCGGTATTCTGCCCCTTGGTCAGCTGATATACACCATCATCAAGGAAAGCCAAACTAACATCCTGATCGAAAGCAGCACCGATCAGTACAACCTCCAGAGACTCCCAAGCATAGATCGTTCCATAAGGTGCACGACGATTCACGTACATTAGTTTTTTAACATCAGACATGCCCGTACCTAGTCACCAAACACAACCAGACGGTCGCTTTGTACCGCGCCTTCGATCAACTGACCAAGGCCGGAAATACGGAATCCGTCAGCAATGTTCGTAGCATCCTTGCCGTTACGTTCAGCTTCACCATCATCCACAATACCGCGGCGCTGCGCCGCCGCAACGCAGAGCACCAAGTCAAGTTCATACTCTCTGGCCAGCTCTGACCAGCGGTCAACAGCATGACGATCATCCTGGGGCGGGGTCGTCAGACGCGTACCGTTATTTACTCCATCGTGATAAAAGAACACACGAAATATCTCGTGGCCCTTTGCCAGTGCCGCTTTTGCAAAGTTATATGCGGAATCAGCGGCTTGGTGCTGATACGGCCCCTCGTTTACCTGAATGGTTAATTTCATCGCCGGCTTTACCCGTCCTAAAAACGGATGTGAGTTGAAGAGTTAAGACTTTGACGTGCGCCACGCCAGTTATCAATATGGAACTTGGTAAACGGCAAGTCAGTCAGCTCAAAGAAACGTGGCCAGCCAATACGCTCAACCCAATCATTCATACGCTCCCAGTCACGCGCATCTTTCTTGTATGCGGCAAGAATACGCTTAACAATAGCCGTTGCTTCAGGCCAACGTGGCGGATTATTAGGAATACCAGCCGCAACCAACTTCTGGAAAGTAGGCTTGGAACGGGCGTTTGAATGATTACCGCCGACCCATACAGCCAGCTTGGTATGCTCAGGATCATTGATCTGCATCGGAGGACAGGGCGGAAAACAGGCACCACAGCAAATACATTTCTTCTCATCAACTTCCAGTGAAGGCTTGCCGTTCACCATAGCCGGTCGAATTGCGGCCACTGGGCAACGGGCAACAACCGAGGGACGCTCACAGACATTAGAAACCAGATCGTGATTAATTTTAGGTGGCTTTGTGTGCTGGACATTAATGGCGATATCACCTTGGCCACCACAATTAATCTGACAGCAGGAAGTCGTAATATGAACACGATTAGGCATTTCCTCACGCTTAAACTCCGTAATCAACTCATCCATCATAGACTTCACAACACCGGAAGCATCAGTACCTGGAATGTCGCAATGCAGCCAACCCTGAGTATGAGACAAAGTACTGATGGAAGGACCTGTACCTCCGACCACAAAGCCCGCATCTTCCATCGCCCGGATCAGTGGTTCTACCTTGGATTTATCGGTAACGGTCACCTCCATATTGGAGCGAATAGTGAAGCGGACATAGCCGTCACCCTTTTCATCAACGATATCCATCAAAGTACGCAGCGAAAACACGTCAAGAATCCGCTGCGTACCGACGCGAACAGTCCAGACTTCATCCCCCGTCTTGGACACGTGATGCAAAACACCAGGACGCGGACGATCATGATAATCCCACATGCCGTAGTTCTTGCGCAGTGTGGGATGCATGTACTGCCAACCGTCCGGGCAACCGGACTCAATCGGCATACGTGGCTTTTCTTTTTCAGGCATATTTCTCTCCGAAAATCAAATCTCAGAACCCGGCGCTCTTGGCAAACGGCACACGGGAATAAAATAAAAAGGCGCGACCGCAAATCATGCAGATTTTTCTTCAGCCTTGCGCCGGAACCATTTCTCCGCCTCGGTATCCCACTCATCCATACGAACATAACTGGATTGACGCGGGTGACTAACCATGTTCGGATCGACATCCACACCGATACCCTCCAGAAAGTTCACTAAGCCGATACGCTCAATCATTTCACCGGTACGCTCGTGCTCCAAGGCATTCTCGGCAAAAAAATCAATAGTCTCTTCGGCCAGCTCTACCAGCTCTTCGTAGTCTTCCTCGGTTTCCAGCTTTTTGAAAGGAATGATTACCGTGCCCATCAAATCACCGATCTTGAGTGTACGCTTACCGCCGATCAGGACAGTAACACCCTTATCATCGCCCACAGAAAGTGCCTTGGTCATAACATTGATACAGTGCATACACTTTACGCAGTTACGGTTATCGACAACAATCTCATCATTATCCGTCAGGCTGATTGCGTTTGTCGGACAGCGAGTAATAACATTGTCGATTACATACTGACGACCCTTAGCTTCGACGAAGGCCTTGGCCTCATCCTGCTTGACTTTAATGTCATCACGCCAAGTACCAATAATGGCCATATCCGCACGCTCAATAGCATTCTGGCAGTCATTAGGACAACCGGACACCTTAAACTTGAACTTGTAGGGTAACGCGGGACGATGAACATCGTCAGTGAAGTTGTTTACCAGCAGACGGTGAATTTTCATTTCATTAGCGCAGGACTGCTCACAGCGTGCCGCCCCAACACAAGACATCGCCGTGCGTACACATGGGCCAGCACCGCCCAAATCAAAGCCGTATTCATTGATTTCATTAAAGAAATGCTGAGTGCCTTTTGTCGTGGTGCCAATGAACATAATGTTGCCGGTTTGACCATGAAAAGTCTGCAAACCAGAACCGTGTTTTTCCCAACTATCAGCCAGCTGACGCAGCATGTCGGTAGTATAATGGTTACCGGCGGGTGGCTGCACACGCAGCGTATGAAACTCCCTAGACTTCGGAAACATCTCGCCAACTTCCGAGAAACGGGGAATGATGCCACCACCGTAACCAAACACGGAAACTGTACCGCCCTTCCAATAACCCAGGCGAGTGTTGTAGGAATGCTCAAGCTGACCCAGCAGGTCGTTCGTCACTTCATTAATACGTTGATCCGGATGCTGATCACGCAGGCGCTTGATACCAGAAATAAAACTTGGCCATGGTCCTTCTTCCAACTGGTCCAGCATCGGAGTTTTACGGGTTTCTATTGCCATTTTGCTTCTCCTGACATATCTCGTGTTGGCTATTGCGCAAGTACCACATCAGGTACCCGGCACTGTATCGCAAAAGTATACTTGTGCGAATGTTCGGCAGCTTAATCCGGGGGTACGAAAAATTTAATCCTCACTAATGGGGTGGAAACAAAAACCTGATTATCCCGAATGGGGTAAGGACTTAATCCAAATTAACCAAAACATGCTTTCAAGCACACTTTAATAGTGCATAGTGACTAATCGTAATGAAAAAATTTAATCTGCTCTGCTAATAACAAACGGACAGCTCAACAATCCACCGCACACGCACCATCCAGACATTCACCAAACCAACTATAATGAAATTTCTAGGCAATAACAGTTCAAGGCGGGAATATCTGGCGTGGCGAGAGTGGAAGCTCAATCCTCCGATTCCGTTAAAGAAGGTCAGACTGAAAAATCACGACACTCTTGAAGATAATGAAAAGCAAAGCATTCTCTCCCAAGCAGGTTGGCACAATGTGGCCGCCTTTTCCGTATGCAATCCTGCAAAGTTCAGCACTAATGATCTGAAAATACTAGCACAGCAGCTCGGACTACAAATGCCGGACAGTAACTTATACGCTAATGAAGATGCCATTTCCGAGATCAAGGTCGTTGACAAAAGTCGCCGAGGCGAATACATCCCGTATACAGATAAAGCTATGGGCTGGCACACCGACGGCTACTACAACTCCAAGGATAAAACTATTCGCGCCTTCATACTATATTGTCAACAGGATGCTGCCACAGGTGGTGCCAATCAACTACTCGACCCTGAACTGGCCTATATTCACATATATGACAATAACCCAAGCTATATTAACGCACTCATGCAGCCGGATACTCTGACAATCCCCGCCACCATAGAAAATGACCGACTAGTACGACCTGAGCAAAAAAGCCCGGTATTCAGCACAGACCCTTACACCGGCATGCTGCACATGCGCTACACCCAGAGAAAAACACACATTGAATGGAAGGCAGATAAACTAACCCAAAAGGCCCTCTCCCTTCTAAGAGATCTGCTTGACAGCAACTCGGATTCCATCCTCAATATCCGCCTCAACCCGGGGGAAGGCTTGGTTTGCAACAATGTGCTGCATAACCGCAGCGTATTTTCAAACTCAGAGAAGCAAAAACGGCTTATATTTCGTGTGCGCTACTATGATCGACTGCCGACCTGGCCCATAGATATCTGACAATAGCCGGAAAGACCATGCTGAATCTCAGTGAAGTACTACTACAAAACTTGGAACTTGAAGGATTTGAAGAATTGAAACAATTGATCACACAGTACGCATTGGATGGCGAAATCCACCTTCGCATTGATATTAAGCCCTCCTTCCGGGACACGCCAGAAAACTGGGAAGATCAGCTTGAAATGGCCTTTTACGAGCCCAATCGAAGTTAAATTGATACCAAAATCGTCAAATCGTGAATAATCCGCTAGATCAGCTGCCTGATGCTAGGTTCAACCGAGACATGATGATCTCAGGCGAAACAGCCGCGGCCAAGCTGGAAAGTATTGAACAAAAGCTCTCTGCCAGTATCCCGGATGAGGCCATGAGATCGCGGCTGACACTGGATAAAGCTCGCCTGCTGACCGAACTTGATCAAAAAACCGAAGCATGGGACATTGCTCGCAGTATCTTCGACCGATACATGGCAAACAAAGACTATGAAGGCGCGGTTGATGCCTGTGACATCCTGTTTCTCACCGAACAGGACGAGCAGTCGCTGGCAGCGCTGGGAATGGGGGTCTGGCTCAGCGTGACGTTCCCCATTGATCCGAACCTGACGGTCAGTATGCTGCAACACATCATTGATGAAACCCCGGAAGAAGCCGATGGTGCCGCGGTTGCCGCCACTGTCGCCAGCTACATCGTCGATATTCGAGCTACCGGCAAACAATATGACAAGCTCGCCTTTTTTACCAATCAGATGTTAGCCAATGTTGCGCGCCGCCACAGCAATGTGGAAACCCAGAAACAATTCGATTTCTGGCTTGACAAATTAGAGCTCAAAGAACCGGCAAAATTTCTGGTACGTCTTCGCAATATCGTTGACATACTGGTGCAGGAAAGCTGGTGGTTCGACCGCGAGGCACTACAATCCGCAATACCCGACAACCGATCAGGTAAATAGCGTGACGTAGCGAGCAGCTCCGGAGCAAGGCGCACAGGTCGCAGTAGATTAAACCCGAACACATTCAGGCTATGTAAGCTCACCATACTGCTCAGTGAGATATTCAAAAACCGCATGAGAACCTGGTATCACAGGTCAGCATGCGGTCAATGCCAGCTGTAGTAGTGTTAAACCGTGGTACCCTGATTCCTGTCCCGTGATGCTGCGTGCCACACCCAGCTTGGCTGATTCCCCGATACAGATACCGCGCTCTGCACAGCTCATAAATCATCTTATATCGGTGCAATGTGGGTTATGCCCGGGCCTTGGGGACTGATCCGTCAAACTATCCGGGCCTCTGCAACGATACCAAACCAGTCACTTGTAGGCAGTGCATAAAATCCACAATACCGCATTGAGAAAGTGCCGACTATCGTGCGCAATAGCATCCAAACTTCCTCTCCTACCCAGCGAGTAGCGTTCCAATAAAGCCCGGACACTACCCGAAATATCGTGTCGATGTCAGGAATCGGTAGTGTATCAGTTTGACTTTTGCTATTCGATTGACAGGGATTATGGGTAGTGTATCAATTTGACTTTTTTCTTAGCTACTCTTGCTCTTCTCATATCATCAATCAAGGTGAAACATGGTCACTAAGAGGCACATAGGATGGAATGCCCATAATGATTCAACTAGGCGTTTGGACTTTATACTTGCGGGTAGTGAACAACTTTATCCTGATCGGGGAAGACAGAATGCGCCCAATCAAAACCGGAATCTCACGTTATGTCTGTTATTGATTGACTCCGAGAGCAGGTTCTGACACATATATCAAGCCATTAAATTCACTGACATCAAACCTTGCATATCCACTACAGCCACGCACTAACCCCAATCCCTTATTGAACCGGGATGGTAGCCGGTTAATCTTTGATACAGGCGCAATGCCTGATTATCGGTCAGACTGCTGACGATATCTGCCGCCCTTCTTTTCTTGGAGCAGTCGTAGTCTATCTCAGCGGCTATCCAAGGCGGCACCAATTCACAATTTTTGTCTCCCCTGAAGATATTAAACAGGGTTTTGATTACTAATTTGTTGCCTTTCTGCTGTGTCTTGAGAGAAGAAGATCGGATGACATAGTGCCAGATCAGATCTTTTAGGATCTCCACTTCGTATTTGCTTTCCTCGGGAATAATCAGCATATGTTTTTGATCATGCTCCAGACTCAAAGATGACAAAAACCTTGTTATCAGATGAGAACACTGGGCTCTTACTCTTGCTTGTTCTTTACGACCGCCGCTGTACCTTCTCAGAGGCAGGTATTGCATAACATCCTTATATGCCTGCTCATAATAATCCCATTTAGCATACCGTTCAGGAAATTTATCTTGCCAGCGTTGTTTTACTGAGTCCAAGAAGATCTGGCTTTCATCTGAGCTGGTGTTGGCCAGCTCACGTAGCGGGATCATACCTGCCCGATAAAAATCATCCACATCATGTACGGCATAAGTAATATCATCCGCCCAATCCATGACTTCCGCCTCCAAAGAACGGGTATCATCTGATTTTCCTTCGCGAACCCATTCAAATATCTCTTTCTCTTCCGTATAGGCACCCCATTTTTTCTTGTCTTTGCGGTACAGCCAAGGGTATTTCATCAGACCATCAAGAGTTCTTCTTGTTAAATTTAGCCCATCCTCATTCGAAACTCTGACCGATAATTTGGATACTATCCTTAAGGATTGTGCATTTCCTTCGTAACCTTCCTGAACATCACCTTTCAAACACCTATTGAGTTGTTGCTCACCAATATGTCCGAATGGCGGATGGCCCAGATCATGTGCAAAGGCACTGGCTTCGCTAGCCTCCGGTTCAATTCCGCCACAGTCTTTTAACTCTGCATTTCTCCCATTATCACTGTCTCTGATAAGTTGCTCTGAAAGCCTGCGACTGATTTGTGCCACCTTGAGCGTATGAGTTAGCCTATTGTGAACTATATCACCTTCTATCGGGCTTGTTACCTGAGTCACACCCGCCAACCGTCTAAAGGCGTTAGAATAAAGCAAGCGGTCCCTGTCAGTCTGGACTGGATCCCGCTCATCGCCCTGCTTCTTTTCCGAAGACTTGTGAAACCTCTCGTGCGGGTCAACCATATCCAGAGAGTCACTCATGATCAGGCAGGGTAACCGTCCAATCCGGGGCAAGCCTGATGAGATTGCCTCCCACCATATCCCACAATACATCTCGAACATCTATATTGCTTATGCCCTCGTTCATAGCAGACTTTAACAACTGATCAGCGGGCATTTCACCTTTTGACTCCTTCAATATTTTCGTGAAAACCTGAAAAAATTTGTCTTGAGTATCTTCGCCATATACGGATTTCTGACAAGATGACATCTTACTATCCTCCAAGTAACCTAACGTAGGTGGGAATGATATGCTTGTTACCCCAGCATCCATTTGACGCTTCACATCCGGGGCAATCCCGCCGCCTCCTCGTCCAGCAGCCCCATTCCCGAATGGCGGCCGACCGATTCAAATAAGCGGATTTCTTAACAAAAATTCGTGGTTCTTGAGCTTGGAAACATCCTAAAAACATACGAATCTTGCGTCAGGAATTATTCGGTACCAAGTATGGGGTAATTCCCCCGGAGTGATGGCACCTGCTCCCCTGCCATCCTGATATACCTGATCCCAAGGCGATCATTCTTGGTGGGTTGTCGCTGACAGGGACTGTACCGAATGATCCTTGTAGACATTCACAACAGCCTCTATCAAATTGACCTGATATGCACTGAACCGGTCAGCCAGATCCCAGAATCAATGTCGATAAGGCCTCCCCGGAAAGACTTGTACCAATGATAAATGGAGGGTACCACAGGCCCGTATTGCCATGCCTCTACCGGTTCATCGATCAATTGACGTTGAGTATTTCCGAGCATCCAGCCATGGCACAGATAAGCCAGCTTGAAGATCGGTTGCCATAATCAGCCAGAGGCTATGAACATATTGATATTCGGTTATTGCGGCACTGATACTACCAGTCTAGCACAACTTTTAAAGTTTTTGTATGAGAATTTTTTGACCGTCGTAGAACCGCTCCCGGATACACGACAGCAAACTGCCACGCAATATGGCCTGCCTGACGAATGCCACCATCTCTATTGGCCGCCTGTGCGGGGAGTTCTAACATCATCAATGACCAAGTACAGCGATATTATGACCGCCCGACAGGGCAATGCACCGCACGAAGTGCGATGCCCAATATGTATTATTTCAAAATCGGCCTCTCATCCTAACCATCTCCCATACCATACTATCTCGCCAATGACGGCATCATCGGTACCCAGTGCCAACGGTGCATAGGCAATGATTATCGCTTTGTAACCACCGCTTGTGATCGGGTGTTTGCTCTAACCGCTTAACATATAATTCATTCCCGACTCTCGCGGCGACCACCGCGCCGCGGCGTACTTGGTTGCGTTGGTGGTCAATCAATAGGGTATCGCCGTTACTCAAGCCTAGTTCCATGCTGTCGCCTGCCATTTCGACCGCACTGACTAAACCCGGTTGTATAGAGTGGCGGTGCAACCATTCGCGCCGAAACGCCAATAGTCCGACAGGCCTCCCATCGTCAGCAGTTCGTCCGTAACCGGCGGCTAACTGTACCTCCAGCTTAGGGACTAAAACATGTTCGGTATTATTGACTTTGGGGTGCCGAAAGCTGGCCGATGACTACTGGCACACCTAACAGGAATCTGTCATCTTGACTCTACGGTGAGTACTGGTTAGGCGGCTAGTAACTTAACTCTACTACCTGCTGTCGGGATGACACTACCCAAGCTGCTTTTTGTTCATAACCATAGCAAGTTTCTTATGGATTCCGCTTACCTCGGAGTGATGGAGTTTTCTACGGATCGGGTTAGGTTGGGCTAGACAAGCTCATTCTCCCGCATCAGATTTGCCTTATAGTTGTTAGGTGGTGTTCTGGTGTGTATGGAGAAGGGCTTGCAACTGTGTTTCGTCGAGGATGTCTATGCCTAATTCACGGGCCTTGGTCAGTTTGGTGCCGGGCTTTTGGCCAGCTATCAGAGCGGTGGCTTTGGCGGAGATGTTGCCGGTGATTTTGGCACCAAGGGCGATTAGTTGTTGCTTGACGGTATTACGCGGCAAAGCGAGGGTGCCAGTGATGACATAAGTTTTGCCTTGCAGCGGCTGTTGTTGAGGTGGAGGCTGTATATCCGACCAGTGGATACCAGCATTTTGCAGCTGGCTTATCACACTGAGGTTGTGCGGTTCACTGAAGAAGCTGAGTATATGTTCGGCAACTACCGGACCGATATCGGGCACGCCCAGCAGCTGCTGCCGGTCAGCTCGCAACAGGTTCCGCAGAGTCTGAAAGTGGTTGGCTAGAGAGACTGCGGTAGCTTCTCCGACTTCGCGAATACCCAGCGCATATAAGAATCTGGGCAGGGTAGTTCTTTTAGATTGCTGTATGGCCTTTAGCAGATTATCTGCGGATTTATCCGCCATGCGCTGCAAATCAACTATAGTCGAGTGGCGCAGTCGGTAGATGTCGGCAGGTGTTTTGATAAGCTGTTTATCAACCAGCTGATCTATGATTTTTTTACCGAGGCCGTCAATGTCCATGGCTTTACGTGAGACGAAATGTTTCAGTGCCTGTTTGCGTTGTGCGCTACAGTACAAACCACCCGTACAGCGATAAACAGCCTCTCCTTCGATCCGTTGTACCGCTGAGCTACAAACCGGGCAAGTTGCAGGCATGATAAATACAGGGGGATTGCCGCAGCGCTTTCCAAGTATGGAACGAACAACTTCCGGGATGACATCACCGGCACGACGGATTATGACAGTGTCGCCTATTCTGATGTCTTTGCGATTTATTTCGTCCATGTTGTGGAGCGTGGCATTGGTAACGGTAACACCACTCACCGTTGTGGGTTGCAGCCGCGCCACAGGGGTGAGGGCGCCGGTACGACCGACTTGTATTTGTATATCTTCAAGTATGCTGATTTCTTCATGGGCGGGAAATTTATGGGCGATAGCCCAGCGTGGTGCCCTGGAGACATAACCCAAATACTGTTGTCGGCTGTAGGCATTGACTTTATATACGACACCGTCTATCTCGTAAGGCAGGGTGTCGCGCAACCCGGCGATGCGCCGGTAGTATGCCCTGAGACCGTCGAACCCTGTGATGACCTGCATCAGAGGGAGAGGCTTGAATCCCCATTGTTGTAGCTGTTTGAGGGTATCTGAGTGGCGTTCGCTGATTTGCCGGGTAACTTGGCCTAGGGCGTAGATGTAAATGTCCAGCTGTCGGATAGCGGTGACTTTGGGATCCAGCTGGCGCAGGCTGCCGGCAGCAGCATTGCGTGGATTGGCGAAGGTTTTGTCGCCGTTTGCGATTGCCTGGCGGTTGAGCCTGGCAAATGCTGCCTTAGACATGAAAACTTCTCCTCGAACTTCCAATTTGCGTGGGCGTCTCTGACCCAGCAGCTTCAGCGGAACGGCATTGATGGTGCAAATATTGCCAGTGATGTCTTCTCCGGTAGTACCATCTCCGCGGGTCGCAGCATAGGCCAATCGACCGCTTTCATACATCAGGGTCACGGCCAGTCCGTCAAGTTTGGGCTCAGCTACATATTCGACCGGATCTTCGTCAAGTTTCTCCCGCACACGCCGGTCAAAGTCGAACAGCTCTGCATCGCTGAAGACATTGCCGAGTGACAGCATGGGGATTTTATGGTGAATTCTCGCAAAGTGGCCTGCCGGTGCATCGCCGACTCTCCGAGTGGGTGATTCGGATGTAATGAAGCCCGGATTGTCGGCTTCCAATACCTGCAGACGGCGAAACAGCCGATCATATTCCGCATCCGGAATAGCAGGGTCGTCAAGGACATAATAACGGTGGTTGTGTTCATTGATCTGCGTGCGTAACGCCTCTATCTGCTTGCGTATATCTTTCGACAAGGTCATATATTTTCAGTTTTTTTATGCAGCAGATAATTACTTCAAGTGAGGGGTAAAGCGTCGCACACTTTTTATGAATTGCCTTTGCCGGTCCGGGGATGATGCCATTCCATATCGCAGTGCAAGGTAATATTGAATGAGGCCCCGGGCCTTGCTGGCTGAAGCCGGTGTCAATTTATGCCGCATTCGTGAAAAGTATTCAGTGGGACCTTCGGTGTTGTTTTTGCTGATGCCTGTTTTGGCCAATTTCTGACAGAGGCGATCATAAGCCTGTTTTAGCCGATCCTGGCGGGCACCTGCTCCCTGCCAGAATATCCATAGGCCGATTAATGTGCCGACCAAAGCCAGTAATACCACCATTCCTATAACCATACCCTGCCAATCAATATTTGCGAAACCCAGCTTTTTGAACAGCTCAAATTGACGCTCGCGGTTAAAGCCGATCACCCACTCGTCCCATCTGTAATTGAAGCTGTCCCATCGGTATCTTAGTCCGAGTAGTATGCTGTTACCACCAAGCAGTATGGTCGGTAACAAGTCTCGTTCCGCTACCGCATCCTGTATGCCACTTTCTATGCGGTCAGGTGAAACCGCTGCGGTCGGGTCAACTCGCTGCCAGCCGGTACCATCAATCCAGATTTCAGCCCAGGCATGGGCGCTGGACTGTCGGATGATCAGGTACTCGTCCACCGGATTTTTTTCCCCGCCCTGGTAGCCCGTAACGATACGTGCCGGTATGCCGGCCGCCCTTGCCAGATATACGAAGGCACTAGAGTAGTGCTCACAGAATCCGCGCCGGGTCTCGAACAGAAAATCATCCATGGCATCATTACCAAGTAATGGCGGATTCAGGGTGTACACAAATGGCTGTTCGTTAAAATAACGTAGGGCTCTATCAATAACACGCCGGTCATCTTCGCCGACCAGCTGCCGCCATTGTCGGGCCAGCGCAATCGTCTTTTGGTTCAGGCTATCCGTGTCGGGCAGCCACAAATTTTTAGTGCGCTCGTATCCGGATAGGCTATGGTTGCGGATGCCCGAATCCGATGTTAGTGAATATCGAGTAACACTGTTGATTTTCTTTCGACTCAGTAGCTGCACCTCTCGCGTTAAACGATAGCCACTGTCTTGCAGATTTACAGGGTAATTGAGAGCAAACAGCCAGTTGCGCTGATGAGGTTCAAGGGTGACAGTGTATTGTATGGTTTTGCCTTTCTCACCCTTGATAAGGTTGGCTGTGGCCTTACCAAAGGCGTTGTCGGCCTCCCAAGTCTGTCCATCGTATCGACTGAAGACCGGGCCACGCCAGTATAGATCGGAATGTGGCGGAATTTGCCCTGCAAAACGCACGCGAAATGCTATTTCTTCCGATTCGATCAGGCTGCTCACTGAACCCGGAGACATGCTATTGCTTAACCCGGTAACCGCGGCTTGTGCATCTTTGGGTAATCCCCATAACGGTCCGGGGATGCGAGGAAATAATATGAACAGGACCAACATGAATGGCGTTGCTTGCAAAATCATGCGGCTTGCTATCATCAGACGCCTACGAGTATCCAAGGTAGAAATTTTATCATTGAATAGTATGAGGATAGAGGTCAGATATATTACTGTGGCGAAGACATAGAGGGCTACCCAAGGGCTTTGGGTATGGAAGAAATTGCTCGCTATCAAAAAATACTCCACATAGACAACAATATAGACGTCCCGCTTGCCATTGATTTCGAGCATTTTCAGAAATGCCAGCAAGATCAGAAAGCCCGTACCGGCATCCCTTCCCAAGAGAGTACCAAACGATACACTCATCACTAGTATGGCCAGTAAAAGCAACCCTGCCCGTTGCCATTTATCAGGTTGGCGGATTTTATTGAGGAGCATGGCCGCTAACCATAAAGCCATGATCAAGCTCAGGGCAGTCACAGGCAACGGGATTCGTGGAAAAAAGGGTACGGTAACGAGCATGATGCCCGCTAACAAAGCCCATAATTTGTGGCTGTCAGCCGGCATGCCCCGCATCCTTGTACAACGCCAGCGCCTGCAAGCATTCATGCCGGTGGTGTGCGCCATTATCCGGCTTTATTTCAATTGCCGGCATCCGCAAACCATACATTCTGCCGGCCTGCTGGGCATCCAGAATCATTCGAGTCATTATTGACAGGCGGTTTTCTGCAGAGGTCTCACCCAGCGTAAACCAGTCGATCCATTCCAGCTCGGGCTGCCCGCCGGTGAATTTTTTACTGAACAGCTGATCGGTTCTGGCAGCCATTTTCCAGGAAATGCGCTGCCAAGGCTCTCCCGTCTGGTATTTCCTCAAGCCCGCAAAATCTTCCAGCCCTTCTGCCTCGGAAGGCTGTTCGCCGCTCTGGCTGCTTATGGGCACGATAGCGCCTGCCTTATCGGCAGGCACCGGATAAACCAGCGCCTGCATGTCGAGGTCAACCCAGGTCCACGCGACGAATAAACCAACAGGAAATTCTGTTTCGATACGAATTCTGCCCGGATTGAACAGCCCCCGGTTTTGCGTCCGACAACTGAAATGCAGCAGTACCTGCTCACCGACAGGCACATCAATCACTTCACCCGGCATGAATTTCTGCGGCAGACTGATGGCATAACGCCGATCATTGGTTTCATTTTCAAGCTGGATAGCGAATTTAGCCAATTGTCCTGCAAATACCGGCTTTGCGCCTGTACCTTTGAGCTTCAGTCCCGCCATGTTACGCCATGTCATCAACATGGCAACATTGCCAAGCCCTGCCAGTAAAAAAGTCAGCATAAAACCCAGGCTTATGGTGTAGTTAATTGAACCGATCAACAGTACCAGCAGCAGTATCGTGAATATCATCCCAACCCGGGTTGGTAATATGTAAACCAGAGAGTTATTGAGTTTTATCACCCCTGAAAACGGTCCGCTACGTTTGGCCAAGAATCTTTCTACAGGGCGGCGCAGGCACTCAAGCGGATACTGTAACGGTGCCGCCAGCCGATTCACTATAGAGGAAACCATATCTACGGGATGGGTACGTTTTGCAAAATGATGTCAGCGGCAACTATATCTGATGCATTACCGGCGCGCCCGCTTGCAAGCAGGCGGTGATTGACAACTGACGGTAACACTGTCTTGACATGTTCCGGTACGACAAAGCCATGACCAGTAATGAATGCCCATGCTTTGGCCGCGCTTAATAGCGCCAGCCCTCCTCTGGGTGACAAGCCAAACTCAAAATTATTGGAGCTGCGGCTGAACTGCAATATGGCTTGTATGTAATCAAGAAGTGCATCCGATACATGCAGTTGCTGTGCTTGGCTTTGGAACAGCTTGAGTTTTTTCTGGTCGAATACTACCTTCATCTGATCAATCATGCTGCGCCGGTCTGCACCTGACAACAGATCTCTCTCGGCCTGCTTGCCGGGATATCCCATATGGATACGCAGCAGAAACCGATCTAATTGTGATTCAGGCAGCGGGAATGTACCAATCTGATGCACGGGGTTTTGGGTTGCGATAACGAAAAACGGATCAGGCAATGACCGGGTGGTGCCTTCAGTGGTGACCTGATGTTCTTCCATAGCTTCAAGCAGGGCACTTTGCGTCTTGGGTGTCGCCCTGTTGACTTCATCTGCCAGAATCAGGTTCGAGAAAATGGGTCCCGGATGGAACTCGAATATGTTATTTTCACGATCAAATACGGATAAACCCAGAACATCTGCCGGCAACAGATCACTGGTAAATTGAATCCGCTGGAAATCCAGTCCCATCACTTGGGCAATAACATGCGCCAGTGTGGTTTTTCCAACCCCCGGCAGGTCTTCGATCAGCAGGTGCCCGCGAGCCACCAGACAGGTCAATGCCAACCTTATCTGCTCTTCCTTACCGAGAATAATTTTACCGATGGTTGATAGTGCCTCATCCAGTAAACCGGCTAACCAGGTGCTCTGCTTGACGGGGCTATCCATATCTGACTGCAACATATTTGTTTTTGTTGGTACACACTGTCGTTTGAGTTCGATTCAATACCTGCTGAAATTCTACGATAGTTCCTGCCTTACATGGAAACGTTGTACAAGCAAAAGATGGTATTTGCAAAAATATCAGCAGCACATCAGGAAAGCCCTGACAGATTTTTCAAGATTCCTATTGAAGCGTTTTTGCCGTGTTTTCTTGAGTATTATAGAATACCAGCAGTTTCAGGTTACCTGACTGCTTCAGATCAACTCTTGAGGATTAAGCCATGCCGATTTATGAGTATGAGTGTGTCTCCTGTGGCCATAAGGTTGAGGTGATACAAAAAATGAATGATATACCACTGATAGATTGCCCCGAGTGCGATGAGTCACAGCTAAGAAAGTTGGTATCAGCCGCCGGATTTCGTCTCAAGGGCGGTGGCTGGTATGAAACTGACTTTAAATCCGATAGCCGAAAGCATGTTTCGGATGGAGACAAGAATACTGCGGGCGACGAGAAAAATCTTTCCGGCAGTGAAAAAAGTACTGTGAGCAGCGGAGATAATACCTGTGGTACGGGTGATTGTTGTCCTGCGATCAAGTAGCCTCTGTCATTTACATCTTGACAAATTATCACCTGAACGGACGGTTATCCGTCCGTCGTAGCTTTTATAGGCCTTGAAAGCGGACCATTACATATGCGAACTCATTATTGCGGGGAGGTAAACGAATCTCTGATTGATCAAACCGTAGAGGTTGTCGGCTGGTGCCATCGCCGTCGTGACCATGGTGGTGTGATTTTTATTGACCTGCGAGATCGAGAAGGCTTGTTACAGATTGTTATTGACCCCGACACCCGGGAGGCATTCACACATGCCGAGCGGGTACGCAGTGAATTTGTCCTTCGGGTTAAGGGGCTGGTTTGTCATCGCCCTCAAGGGACGGTAAATGAAAATCTTGCCAGCGGGCAGGTCGAGATATTATGCGCAGAACTGGAAGTCCTGAATAGTGCTGAGACCCCGCCATTCACGCTTGATGACACAGATATCAGCGAAGAGGTACGCCTCAAATACCGCTACATTGACCTGCGCCGTCCCACAATACAGCAGCGCATACTGTTACGTTCAAAGGTCGTTCGTCACCTGCGAAATTTTCTTGATAAGCACGGCTTCCTTGATATGGAGACACCGATTCTGACAAGAGCGACACCTGAAGGCGCGCGAGACTATCTGGTACCAAGCCGCACTCACCCCGGCAGTGTATTCGCCCTGCCACAGTCACCACAGCTATTCAAACAATTACTGATGATGTCAGGATTTGACCGCTACTATCAGATCGCCCGTTGTTTCCGTGATGAGGACTTACGTGCAGACCGACAACCGGAATTTACCCAGCTTGATATAGAAACCTCCTTTATGGATGAAGAGGAAATCATGTCGGTCACGGAAGAGATGATGCGCCAATTGTTCAAGGATGTAAAAGGCGTGGAATTGCCCAGTCCGTTCCCGCGCATGAGTCATGCCCAAGCCCTGCAAAAATATGGCGTGGACAGTCCTGACCTAAGAATTCCTTTGCAGCTTGTTGACCTAGCCGACATTATGCGGGATGTCGAATTTAAAGTCTTTGCCCAACCTGCGCAAGACCCGCAGGGGCGGATTGTCGCACTTAAGGTGCCCGGAGGCAACAGCCTGACCCGCAATCAGATTGATGACTATACGACCTATGCGGGCCACTATGGTGCTAAAGGGCTGGCTTATATCAAGGTCAATAATGTTGCCGCCGGTCGTAATGGCCTGCAATCACCGATTCTGAAATTCCTGCCGGATGAGGCAATTAGTCGGCTGGTGGAGCGCGTTGGTGCTGGTGATAATGACCTGATCCTGTTCGGCGCCGGAAATGCACATATCGTGAATGAATCCATGGCCGCCATACGCGTCCGGATTGGCCATGACATGGAACTGGCAGAGGAGGGCTGGAAACCGTTATGGATTGTGGACTTCCCGATGTTTGAACGAGACCACAAAGAGGGCCGTTTCACGGCACTGCATCACCCGTTCACAGCCCCGGCAACACAATCTACTGACGAGCTTAAAGACAATACTGAAACCATGCTATCGCGCGCCTACGATATGGTGTTGAACGGTAACGAAATAGGCGGCGGTTCAATCCGCATCCATAAGGCAGATATTCAGCAAGCAGTTTTCGACCTTTTAGGGATTGGGGAAGATGAAGCACGTGACAAGTTTGGTTTTCTGCTGGATGCCCTGAAACAGGGTTGCCCACCGCATGGCGGCATCGCCTTTGGTTTGGACCGCTTGGTGATGCTGATGTCCGATGCTGACTCCATCCGGGACGTTATAGCATTTCCCAAAACCCAGACAGCCAACTGTCCGCTGACACAGGCACCCTCTGGAGCCGAAGAACAACTGCGGGAACTTGGCCTGCGCCGACTTAAAAGTGGTACCACAAAATAAGTAAAAACAGGGTAAGGACTATACTGTACAGACGATCATCCGACCTAAGATGAAAACCCGTTATTTGACCGTTATTGTCACTTGGCCTCGCACCCCGTCGTATATCATGATTGCATTTTGCAAAAAAGTCCTGCCTAGCAGCGCATGATGAAACTGCTCTCCGGTATCCAGATCACCCAGATCGACACCGGCAAATCTGCCATGTTGTGTGAAATTGAGGTCCGGGATATGGATTTGCGCCATGTAAACGTCATGCAACTCCACACCGCTAACACCAGCGATAGGCACTCTGTCTATAGCCGGCAGTTCGAGCTTTTTTGCAAATGCAATATCAATACAGCTTTGAGTTGCTCCGGTATCAACCAAGGCAATAGCAGGTTCACCATCTTCCTCTGGAAGGATATGGTACTCACTATCAATTCTATAGTGCCCAATAACAACCCGGATGGACGGAACCAAGCTTGATCAACCCATCCGGATCAAGCGCTCCGTTGCCATCCGGGATACCGGCCTCAATGATGGGCATTAATAAACCGATAAGCAATAGATGACGGCATACGCATTTTAACGGGGGCACCCACCTGACGAATCAGGAATGGCCCCCTGCCGAATCTCTTTTTAGTCTGTCTTGCCGCAGTATCAAAGGTGTCATACGATGAAATAAATTCACCGTTATAGATCAGGACAAATTTATCAGCGTGATACCTGTTTAACTGCTCGGACAAGCCATCAAAGGCTTTTATGTTTTCCTCAAGCGTAAGTGGTGTATCTGTCATGCTTTTATCCTCACTACCAACAAAGTGCTGGTTTAATCGGAGTTTCCTTACAATATAGGGAACCTATCTACATTGCAATTATACATTAATATGTTATAGATATATTGTGATCGGCGTAATTTCAATATTAATGCTTGAACCAAGCGCATCAGGTCAGGCCATCACAACAGTGGTTCACGGGTAACGATGAAACCTCACCCATTCACCATCCGTCAGCCGGTAGCAGGTACGCTCATTTAGCCGGTCGGGATGTCCTTTCCAGAATTCAATCGCATTCGGGATGACCCGATAGCCGCTCCAGAATGGCGGACGCGGAACATCGATGTCGGCAAATTTCTCTTCATACCGGGCAACACGTTCCAGTAATTGCTGCCGGTCTTGCAGTGTCGTTGACTGGCGGGATGCCCAAGCACCGATACGGCTGGCCCTAGGACGTGAATACCAGTAGCGGTCGACCAGTTCATCGGAAAGCCCCTCTACCCGACCTTCCACTTGAAGCTGTTGATGAGATTCCTGAAAATACATACAGAGTGCCACAAATGGATTGGCAGCAATATGCTGTCCTTTCCTGCTGGTGGTATTAGTAAAGAAGGTCAAACCTTTCTGATCAACATGCTTTAATAATACGGTACGGACTGCCGGATTACCGGACTCGTCCGCCGTAGCCAGCGACATTGCCCTAGGTTCAGGCAGACCAGCCGCCTGCGCCAGCAGTTCATGGATACGCTCCAGCATGTCATTTGGAAGGTCGGCCATATAATCCTCTGTCACAACTGATCATGTAGGGCACGGGACTAGGAACATGAAAGAACCATTGCCGGCTGCATCGGAACTGCCACCTCATGCCCGTGTGGCGCGAGCACCGCGGTGCTCTCTGTATCATTACCGTTTTTCATATCTGTCGGCATTATGATCTCATTTGAAGGTGCCATCAACAGCCTTTGGCCGATCAAGACAAGAAGTCAGCTTTCGTTGCTATAACATCTTTGATTAAGTTTATAATCAATCCAATCCGAAGACTCTGAGGGGCTTGTAATGATACTAACCGACGATGATATCAGAGGTGCTATTGAATCCGGTCAGATTGAGATAACACCATTTGACGACAAGCAAATACAGCCTGCCTCAATCGATCTGCGGGTTGGCGGGCAAGGCATCACGACCACATCCAAAGCGGTGATCAATGTGGAAGACAAAGGCTTTTTTGAGTTACGCCCCGGTGATTTTGGTATTGTCCTGACGCTGGAAAAAATGCGATTCGACGACAGCCACACTGCCCGCATTGGATTAAGGAGCAAGTACGCCAGAAAAGGCATTATTGCAACAACCGGCCCTCAGGTCGACCCGGGATTCAATGGTCGGCTGAAAATCGGGATAACCAACCTTTCTCCGCATATCGCTTCCTTTCCGTACCAAGATGATCTGATTACGCTGGAGATACATCAGCTTACAAAGCCGTGTGCAAAACCCTACAACGGACCCTATCAGAACGATGATGCGCTCTCTCCCGAGGATATTACTGTTGTCACAGAAGGAGACAATATCGGTTTCTCCAGAATGCTGGAAAGCCTGCAATCTATCTCAAGAAATGTTGGAGAGTTGACCAAAAGAGTAGATCAGTTTACCTCGCAAAACGAAGTTATACGACAACAAAACAGCCATATTTTATGGGCAGTCGGCATGGGTGCTGCTTTTATAGGACTATTGGTGATCTTCAAATGATTTTGCAGGCAGAAGCATCTTCGCCAGAGACATCTGCATAGTTTCAGACAAGTACCTGAAGCGCGGCAACAAGAAAAGCTATGGCACTGCCGATGACCACTAAAATCAGTCCGGTTGCCGATATCAGCCGCTAGGTCAGCTTGGGTTCAAGTCCGGCCAGGTCCGTTTTGGTTGCCATATCGTCGGGATTCTTTGCCAATGCCCTAGCAGCCGCATCGGCCTTTTCTTCCGGGGTACCGCGCCAAGAACACATCGTAAACCTCTTTTTGAATGGTACCCGTAGCTAAATGGTAGCATGACGGGAATAAAACAACAAAGTTGAAAATACCAACGGGTCTTGATTTTCACACCTCATAAGACAGCCAGTATCCCTATCTCCATATGCAGCGGCCCCACTCCCGCAGGCCGGAATATAACTTCCCTCAAGGGTTTGCAGTTAGACCAATGGCCGCAAGAATCAGGCTAGCGGCAGCAATCAATCGCCAAGTCAGCCTGGTTTCAAGTTCGGCGATGTCCGTTTTTGTGGCCAGCGCCTGAGCAGCAGCGCCGGCTTTGGCTTCTGATGCCCCAGCATCAATGAAAGCGTCATACGCTATCTTTCTCGTACCGTATCGTCGCCGTAAACTGATTCTAACACAAATCGGAGTTCAAGTATATAAGTACCAAAAAAAACGGGGACATATATCAACATGTCCCCGTCAGTTATGGACTGCTGTACAACTGCTGCAGTCCGTTTTTCAAGTCAGACAATCCGACTTACAGAAGGCCGACATCAAAGTTGTAGCGGATGCCGATATTGACCTGATTACTGGCATCGTCCCGTCTATCATCGTCTAGCCTCAACCAGTCAATATACGTATCCAGGCCCGGAGCTAAATTTTTAGCCAGTCCGAGGGTAAGTCCTCTCACCTTGTCGCCGTCACTATTGTCGGTGTCATAATCGGATATTCCTGACAGCAGCTTAAAACCGTCACCGAAGGAATAGACCGCCACTACGTCAAGGCCAGAAGGATCTTCTCCCTCTCCACCACGCATCAATGTATCCTCACGGCTTATATTCTCATAAAGAGCAGCCACGTAGAGATCCTTGTTGATATTGAAACTGGCAGCGATACCAACATGTGTTTCTTCGCCATCAGCATCAGAACTGGTACGAACCACGTCGACGGGAACACCATCCGTAACATTATAATAAGTCCCATCAAGGCTCTGTCCCACACTAGATACGGGTACAGTATCGGTGCTATTGCCACCTACATCAAACGCAAGGACTGAAACACTCTCTTCTTGATCCCGATTCCAGTAGGCTACACCGATATAGCCTCGACCAAAATCAAAGCCTGCACCAACCGTAAACGCACTGGTATCATCCGAACCATCCACCTGCACGCCGGCACCGATATTGAGGCCGCCAATGCTGTGATTGTATTTGATGAAGTCGCTGGTGCGGAAAGGACCACTGTACCCCATAGGGGTGTTGGTAGCATTGTAAAGGACATCAACCGGCACAGCGACGATATCATAATATGTATTCCACTGCTGACCGATACCCAGAAAACCGGCATTCTTGCTCTGCAGACCGGCAAAGGCCAGACGTACATCGCCTAAATCGCCACCATTACCAATATCAGCCTTCCATTCACCGCGCAACACCCCGTGCAAATCGCTGCTGATTGGAATTTTACCTTGGATACCAACCCGTGAAGAATCGTCGCGGATGTCGGTTGTACTATCGTCACCGTCGTCGTTAAAGGTTACCTTGGGCCGGAACTTGCCATACAAGCGAAAGTTAAAGCCCTTGTCGGCCAGCTCTGACTTCATGCCACCCCCTTCGGGTACCATTTGCGCCTGTACCGGCACCGATAGCGATAATGCCACGGGCAGACAGGCCATAAAAATACTGCTGAAAATGCGTTTCATGGAAGTTTCCTCCTGAATAAAGTAAGTTGCGCTGAACCCTGTTGACCCAGCTTCTGCCATATTGCCATACGTTTTAATCGGAATGCAACACTTTTTTGCATTTATTTGTCAAATAACAACATTATTTTTGAATAGATGTTGTAATAAAACAACATTTTACGCGGTCAATACGGACTATCGTCGTCCTAACACTGAGCCAAATTGTGATTCACTGCTGTTACCTGAAGTAACTCACAGGCTTTCTAAACTCGAACAGCCGCACTGGCAGGTAAACCACAACAACTTTAATTAGCAGCAATCCGCTTTTAGATTCGCAATACTCAGGTTACGGTCAGCCGACTTCGGGCAAATACTTAAACAAGGCCACTGCCAACCCCATAATGGCCACCATACCGGCAAACATTCGCCAGTAAAACATCACCATGCGATTAGCCAGCCGGGCCTCCATCTGTGCAAACTCCGTTTTCATCTCTGACCTGAGCCCGGTGATTTCTCCTTTCAGTCCTGTCTCCACCTCGTTGATTTCCCCTCGCACCTTGGCAATTTCCCCTCGCACCTCGGCAATTTCCCCTCGTACCTTGGCAATTTCCCCTCGCACCTCGGCAATTTCCCCTCGTACCTCGGCAACTTCCCCTCGTACCTCGGCAACTTCCCCTCGTACCCCGGCAACTTCCCCTCGTACCTCGGCAATTTCCTCCTTCAGTTCTGTCTTTACCTCAGCGATTTTTTCCTCCAGTTCTGTTTTTACCTCGACGATTTCCATGCGGATTTTGATGACGGCTTCATCCAGTTCGGAGCGGGTAACCGGTTCGCCGGCACTGGCAGCCAGATTCATCTGGGCGGCGCAGGCCCGTGCCTGGCGGGCTTCCATGCCCGCAGCTTCCAGCGCTTCGGCAGCAGTCAGGGTGTCAAAAGCGAGATTCATAGTCGGATTGTGCAACAGTCAGCCCCGATTATCAAGATATTAGATACTCTAAAAGGAAACTCTGAATTAAGCTCAGAGCTTCCTTAGGGAGCGCATTCCTTATGGTTTCTGGGGGATAATCTTTGATTTGCTTAATTCTGGCAACGTTAACTGTGTATAATGCAGTCTGTTTGTATTTTTCTGTTAATCCACGAAGGGGGATCTTTAGAGCAATGAAACATTTGAAGCACTTAAAATGGCAGGCACTGGCACTATCCGGTGTATTGTCTTTTTCCGGGTCGGCATGGACCGGTACCTTGGAGGATGTACGAGCACGTGGCGAGCTCGTCTGCGGCATAGATGGAGGACTACCGGGCTTTTCCGCGCCGGACAATTCCGGCAAGATGCAGGGCGTCGACGCTGATGTCTGCTACGGCATTGCCGCCGCTGTACTGGGTGACCGCGACAAGGTCAAATTCGTCCCACTGACAGCAAAGGAGCGATTTACTGCTCTATCATCCGGCGAAGTGGATGTGCTCAGCCGCAACACAACACATACACTGACGCGCGATTCTTCGCTGGGACTGAACTTCACTTATTACAACTTCATAGACGGCGCGGGCTTTATGATCCGCAAGGCCATGGGGGTTGATTCCGCCAAGGGGCTCGGCGGCGCACGGCTCTGCATCCAGGCCGGCACCACGACCGAACAGGCGGTCGGTGACTTCTTTCGTGCCAATAGTCTGCAACCGTTTACACCAAAGCCGTTCGACACCTCTGTGCAAACTCGCGAAGGATATGAGGCCGGTGCCTGCGATATACTGTCTTCGGATAAATCGCAGCTGGCGGCAATCCGCAGCGAACTCGCCGACCCGGGCGCACATGTCATTTTACCGGAAACCATTTCCAAGGAACCGTTGGGACCGGTTGTCCGCCAAGGAGACGATGTGTGGTTCAACACCGTCAAGTGGGTATTGTATGCGATGATGAATGCTGAGGAACTGGGCGTAACGTCGTCTAATATCTCCTCGCACAGCAACAGCACTAATCCGGCGATTGCACGATTGGTCGGTAAGGAAGGCGGACTTTGCAAGCTCATCTCCGCGACGCTGGACGACCGATGCTTTTACAACGTGATCTCGCAAGTTGGCAACTTCGGCGAAAGCTATGAAGACAATGTAGGCGAAAACACCTCCATCGGCCTGAAGCGTGAAGGCAGTGTCAACGACCTGTGGAGTCGCGGCGGCCTGATTTACGCGCCGCCCCTGCGGTAAGGTCGCGCGGGACATCCGGAAAAGGGCGGCAAAGTGCCGCCCTTTTTTATTTGTACTGCACACAAAGCGAACCATAGTTTTGCCTTTTACCCGGAATCTCATATAATCCAGAGATGGTTGAAAAAACCAAAGTCAGCAAGATGGGCGGCCGCCAAATCCCACTACATCGTGACCCCAAAGTCCGTGCCGTCGCGTTCCAAGCAGCAGCAGTGCTGTTTTTTGTCTGGTCACTGTGGACGATTGGGAGCAATACGGTTGCCAATATGGAGCAGCGAGGCATCGTCCTCGGTCTGTCGTGGCTGGACAAATTGGCACCATTCCAAGTCGGTTTTTCACCGTTTTTGGATAACGTGCTGGGCGAAAACACTTACTGGCGTATCTTTTTTATCGGTGTCCAGAATACGATTTATGTCAGTGTTTTCGGGATCATCGCAGCTACCTTGCTGGGTTTTGTTATTGGCGTGATGCGCCTGTCACCAAACTGGCTGGTGGCGAAAATCGCCTCCGCGTATGTCGAAATTTTCCGCAACATTCCGCTGCTGCTGTGGTTTTTCTTCTGGTACTTTATTGTGTTTTTGCCGATTTTGCCCGGCGTGCGCGAAAGTATTTCATTCGCGGATGCGGTATTCATCAACAAAAGTGGTTTGTACTTGCCGCGTCCGGTTACGGAAAACATTGGTGCAGCGGTGGTTTTTTTGCTGATTTGTACCGCCACCATCGCCGGAGTCGTGTACCTGACAAGGTGGGCAGGAAAGCGCCAGGACCGTACCGGCGAACAGTTTCCGGTACTGCCAACATCTCTGGCAATTTTAATCCTTGTACCGATTGCCGGATTCTATGCTTCCGATTCCCCCTACTCTCTGGAATATGCTCAACTCGGAGCATTTCAACTATCTGGCGGCATCAATCTTACAACGGAATTTTTTGTCGTCTGGTTTGCCCTGACAACTTATACGGCGGCGTTTATCGGCGAAAATGTGCGTGGTGGCATTTTAGCGGTGTCACATGGACAAACCGAGGCGGCCCGCTCTCTGGGGCTGCATCACGGACAGAACATTAAACTGGTCATCATTCCACAGGCGATGCGCGTGATTATCCCGCCGACCATCAGCCAGTATTTGAATCTCACCAAAAACTCCACACTGGCCATTGCCATCGCCTACGAGGAAATTGCCTCCATCTGGATGGGTATTTCACTCAACACTACCGGTCAGGCACTCATCATCATTGCCATGACTGTCGGCGTCTTCTGGACGCTGTCGTTTTTAACGTCGGCACTTTTGAACTGGTACAACAAACGAGTACAGCTGACCGAGCGATGAGCGAGTTCACACCCATTCCTGCCAGAGAACCACCCGCGTCGTCGGTCGGCGTAGTCGGCTGGTTGCGCACACATCTGTTTTCATCTTGGTTCAACGGTGCCCTGACGGTACTGATCCTCTGGTCACTACTACTGATTGTACCACCTTCCCTGCAGTGGCTGCTCGGAGATGCTTCCTGGAGTGGCGGCAGATCAGATGACTGTAAAACCGACTTTGTCAGCCCCGAAGATGGCGAGACTTACCGCGTCGATGCCCCTGGAGCATGCTGGACATTCACTAAAGTACGCTTCATGCAGATCATGTTCGGGCTGTATTTCGCCGCGAACCCGTCCGAAGTATGGCGACCAGTATTAATGTTTTCGTTGTTCGGTGGCCTGATAACGCCACTGCTTATCCCGAAGTTCCGCTGGAAATGGCAGCTGGGCATGTTTACCTTGCTGGTATTTCCATTTATCGCGGTCGCACTGGTACATGGTGAATGGCTGGGTCTGCCGGTCGCCGAGACAAACGAATGGGGCGGCTTTATGCTGACATTCTTTCTGGCAGCCGGCGGTATTGTCCTCGCACTGCCAATCGGGGTCGTGATGGCGTTGGGGCGGCGCTCGGAACTGCCGATTATCCGTTCGCTGTGTGTGTTTTATATCGAGCTCTGGCGCGCCGCGCCGCTGATTACAATTTTATTCATGGCATCTAATCTTTTACCGTTGTTTTTTCCGTCCGGGGTGGATTTTGACAAGGTTGTGCGTGCGCTGATCGCCATCACGATGTTCCAGTCGGCCTACACCGCCGAGGCGATTCGTGGTGGGCTGCAGGCAATTCCTAAAGGACAGGACGAGGCAGCATCCGCACTGGGAATGGGTTACTGGAGAAAAACCGGCTTTATCACCTTGCCGCAGGCGATGAAAATTTCCATACCTGGCATTGTCAACACATTCATAGAGCTGTTCAAAGACACCACGCTGGTCGGCATCATCGGGCTGCATGACTTTCTCGGCAGCGCACAGATCGCAGCCCGCTCACCGGAGTGGAAGGGTTACGATTTTGAGGCCTACGTGTATGTCGCATTGATCTTTTTCATGTGCTGTTTTGCGATGTCCAAATACAGCCAGCACTTGGAACGAAAGCTGGACACCGGGCACAAAGAGCGGTAAGCGCATGCCGGGTATGGCGCTGTTTGCACCAACATTGATGGACAAAGGAGCATGACGATGAGCGAAGCCGAAAAGTATTATGAAAAGGGCATCCTGCCACGTGCAACGGGTGAGATTCCGGTACCATCGGACGCGCCGGAGATATGTGTTAAGATGACCGGCGTCAACAAATGGTACGGACAATTTCATGTCCTGCGCGATATTAATCTAGAGGTCTGCACTGGAGAGAGGATTGTCATCTGCGGCCCGTCTGGCAGCGGCAAAAGCACAATGATCCGCTGCCTGAACCGCTTAGAAGAGCATCAGGAAGGGACAACCATCGTCAACGGCACCGTGCTGGACGACGATATCAAACACATAGATGAAATCCGCCGCGAGGTGGGAATGGTCTTCCAGCATTTTAATCTTTTTCCGCATCTGACAGTTCTGCAAAATCTGACGCTCGCGCCCATCTGGGTGCGCAAGACCGCCAAGAGAGAAGCTGAAGAGACGGCGATGCACTATTTGTCGCGCGTCAAAATTCCGGAACAGGCTGACAAGTATCCAGGGCAATTGTCAGGTGGACAGCAACAGCGTGTCGCCATAGCACGAGCACTTTGTATGAAACCCAAAATTATGCTGTTTGACGAACCAACCTCAGCCTTGGACCCGGAAATGATCAAAGAGGTGTTGGACGTAATGATTGAGCTGGCGCAGGAAGGAATGACGATGCTGTGCGTGACTCATGAGATGGGCTTCGCACGCACGGTAGCGAATCGCGTCATCTTTATGGATGCCGGCCAGATCGTCGAACAAAATGAACCGGAAGAATTTTTCAACAACCCACAAAACGAGCGGACGAAGCTCTTCCTGAGCCAGATTCTTTCGCATTAAATTAGGCAATGTGAGATAAAGGTTCACAGTAAACCCACTGACCAATGTGGCATTCTACTTGGCGCAAGTGGAGACGCTTGCCGATGGTGATGCGGTCGAACATGGCGAAGGTCACCTCTTTGAGCCGCTTGAATTCGTTGTACAGGCATTGAATCCACGGAGATTCCGTATAATTCCGTCTTGGATTTTTCAGAGTGCAGGGAACTATTTAACCGCAGAGGCTTAAATACCCCTAGAGGTCGCGCCGCAACGCAAAGGAAACTGCACTGGTTCCGTACTCTCCTTCATACTCGAGGCCGAGTGCTACTCGTGTCTTGTTGTTACTTGTGACGGGAAGCGAGTATCCAAAGGCGTACCGTGCCAAATCCGGTGCGTACAGATCGGTAACAGTCTGACTCTTTAAAAGTGACTGAGATTGTCCGCGGTAGAACGCATCCACAAAGCCGGCACCAGCAACAACTACATGATTGATACGGATCTGCCCGCTACGAATCGCTGTCTTCTGTTGGGCTGAAAACCGCACAGTGTCCTCATTCTGAAATATACCCCGCCCCTCAACGCCGAGAGACCACCCTGTAGCCTTCAGTCCGGTGATAGAAAAAAGAGAACGATTATCTGCTGAGATACTTGCGGAAAGATACTCGTAACCAACAAGTCCACGCCAGCTTTCAAACAGGGGTACAGAACCGAACAGCCGGAGTTGCCGAGTCGTGGTTCCTGTTACCCTGCCCAAAGTACTGAATTTCGTCCCCCAGATGCTCTGGCCCTCATCAATACGAGAAAGTTCGGCCGAGATATCGTAGAAGCCGGCCTCTTGCCGGCGCCAGCTTAGTCCATATTGACGCCACGGCGCATTTGCTTCCTGCCCTGAAACAACCGCGAACGGGCGCAGCCCCATTCCAAGCATTTGCAGAGAAACGGCCCCTTCACGGTATGCGAAGAAAGGAACTGCAACACTAGGACGAGGACTCCAATCCTGCCACGCAGAGGTTCTACAAGTATCACACAAGTGGTGCGCCAGACGCCATCTTCCCAGTTTCGCCATCGTGATATCCAATCCATGAGTAAGGGTTTCATCGGGTTCGCGGCCTGCCTCAACGAACAGTCCGTAACCATGCGCTCCACCCCGGATAAGAGAGTTCCCGGCAGGTTCAAGCATGTCTGTAGCCGCATGGCCCTGTACCGGAAGATTCCAGCTTGCGATATCAATGATCCGGCCCAGCTCCATGTTGTAATATGCGCTACCCACGCCTCCTACCGCCAATTGGACACCGCCCAGGCGGCTCGCCATATGGGCGAACGCTGGCGATAAGGTAAGGCGTACATCCCGCAAGGGGACTCCCCGGTACCGCGCCTGCGCATTATTCTGAAGAATCACCGGATAGAGAAGTCGCAGAGCACCCTGTCGGGTGATGGCACGGCCCAGATTCAAATGTCCCCATCCGTACACGGGGTCTGGTTCATCCGGATTGTCTATGCGTGAGCCGACCGGATCTGCGGAATAAAGCAGCAAGGCCAAAACAGACTCGGCCGGCATAGCGGGCAGACGGCTGCGAAGCACCGCCAATGCCCCGCTTGCCAGAGCAGCGGCAAACGATGTACCTGACAGAGAGCGCTGTGATTCGGGACCGAGCGTGAGGCCGACACCCGGAGCGGCTAGGCAATAGCTTCTGGTCGCGCCACACGCATTGGACCACGATGCCAGTTCACGGTTTTCACGCGTCGCGACCACAACCAACCATTTTCCAAGCAGGTGCGGTTCAAACTGAGGTGCCTCTTTCCATCCGCCCGGGGAGTTATATTCGGCGCAGTCGTCCTGTCCACAGTCGGTTCCCCAGATATCCCTGAAAGGGATAGGGCGATCACTTAGGCGGTCGCTTTCCCGACGATTGGGCAACCACTCGAATTTCTGAATAAACTCTTCAGCAGTGAACCTCACTCTACCCAACGTGCAATCGCTGTCGCTGAAGGAGCTCCTGCCGCACAGGGAAAGCTGGCTGTTGGGCGAGTTCCATCCGTCATTTCCCGCCGAGAATACTACGATTGTATTACGGTCGCTGAGCGCCGCCGCGGACTTCGAAAACAGATTTTTCAGCCATGGGGCTATAAGCGGGCGGAAATATGGCAGGTTTGTGATATTGCTGTATATGCCGTCCCGATCAGTCAATCGTCCCCAGTATTGCCGACCTAAAGCAAAGCTGAGGTTGACTACAAAAGTATCGCTTGTGGCTGCGTATCGGATAGCCTCATCGGGATGCACGGGAACCACCAACTGGATGGGCATCACCGAAGCCTGCGGCGCAACCCCATGAAAGTTCCTTGAACGCATCAAAGTTCCTGCAATAGGGAAAGGTCCTCCTGAATTATCCTTGGCCCCGGCTGCCAGCAATGATACATACGTACCGTGTGCGACCCTGTTTGTTGAGGACACATCGGTGTCGTCATTGTTCAGATCCCTTGCCCCGGTAATTCTGCCCGCCAAGTCCGGATGGGATGTATCTATGCCGTCGGGATCTACCACCGCGATGGTGACACCCTGGCCGAAATAACCGCGCTGATAGGCCGGTTCCGCATTGATGCCATCCAGCCCCCAATGCCCGGTATATTCTACAGTCTGATAACTCCTGCCATCCGAGGTATTGGGAGGTGGAATATCATATCCGGCGGGTTCAGATGAGTTGGAGGATGGGAGTGTCGGTTCGTGCGGCTCATTTGCAGGTGATGGTGGTGGCCTTGACCCGCCGCCCGAGCTACAGCCATTTACGCTCAACAAGGCACACAACAACAGGACAAAGCTGATCGCCTTCATCTTTTTTGCGTACCTCCACCATAGCCCGAAGCCCCCAAACATTACCATGCAGAGTAAGTCACACCCCACCAGCTACCAGCCAAATCGTCGATCAAGCATGCGGCAGTCCCTGCAAGATTTGCCGTTATTTACCATGCCGCTCAATTCGCGCAGCTTCCAGTTCCTGTGCCTTGTTGATTATTTTTTGCAAACCGGAAGCATCTTTTACACCGTGACCGCCGAAGAATTCCATTGGTGACATACGCTTGGCTTTCATCAGGTTCCGTCCCAGACCGGCATTTTTCAGCGATTCCCTGATGCCAGATAAAAAGCCATTCCTGAAGTACAGGGATAACCCCAGTCTGAGCTCATTGACACGGCCTTTTCTCATCATGTTGTTCCAAAATACCTCACTGAACCACTGGGTCGGGTTGTTTTTTGGCTGGATACCCAGACGCTTGGCGTAATGGGCCAAGCCATGCATGATATGGGTGATCGGCAGTTCACGCGGGCAACGCACGATACAGCTATAGCAGGATGTGCACATCCACATGGAATCGGATGTCAGCACATCCTCACGTTTGCCTGCACGGATCATCATAAATATCTCCTGCGGCGGATGTTCCCAAGCATTGCCCAGCGGACAGGAACCCGCACAGACACCGCACTGCATACACATCTTCACCCATTCACCTTCTTCAACATTGGTTTCGACTTCTTTGAGGAAATTGTTGCGGTACTTTTCGACCATTGCTGTATTTGTGCTCATCGTTACTTTCCTTAAAACTTGAATGGGTTCATGCCAACTTTCGCGACGGTTTCCACCATATCATTAATTAACTGCGGGGCACGCTCGACATCGGTGATGGCAACTTCATGGGTTGCTACACGTTCGGGTTCCAGATTCAGCTGGCTCAATGTATCGTCAACCTTCGACATACGGATACTCGCCAAACGGGAACCACGAACGAAGTGACACTGATAATCGTCATCTTTACGGCAACCCATCAGAACAATACCGTCATAACCGGAGTTCAGGGCATCGGTAATCCAGATAGTATTGACCGATCCCAAGCAACGGACGGGGATTACACGTGCGAATTCACTATAGTGATTGCCATTCCGTGCGGCCATATCCAAGGCCGGGTAAGCATCGTTTTCACATGCCAGCACCAGAATACGCGGCTTTTCGTCGAACTCGTCAGGCATTTCGACATTTTTAATTTGTTGGCCGACAGTATCGACCGAGTAGTTTTCAAAAGAAATAACCCGCACCGGACAAGCACCCATGCAGGTACCACAACGGCGACAGCGGGCTTCGTTAAACTGCGGATAGCGTTGCTCGTCTTCGTCAATCGCACCGAATGGACACTCAACCGTGCAACGCTTACACTGTGTACAACCTTCCTTTCGGAACTGAGGAAAACTCAGATCCCCGGAACGAGGGTGTGCAGCACGACCCTGCGCAGCATCTTCAAGCGCATGAATTGCTTTCATCGCAGCACCGGTACCGTCCTCCCGTGCCTGTGCGCTATCCATTGGACGACGAACCGGGCCGGCAGTATAGATGCCGGTGCGGCGGGTTTCATAAGGAAAGCAGATGAAATGTGAATCAGTAAACCCGTTTACCAATTGCGGCATATCCGTTCCTTGGCGATAGTCGAGATTAAGAATAGATTCAACCGACACTTCGACATACTCCTCACCAGCTTCTTCCGCGGCCATTTTATCTTCAGCCATCTGCTCCATATCAGGGCCGGAATTGGGCACTTGGCCAGTAGCCAGAACGACCAAATCGGCCTGCATTTCAGTGTCTTCGTTCAGAATCAAATCTTTGAATCTGACACTGTGGGCATCGGAACCGGCAACAACCTCATGGACAGTGCCCTTGGTGAATACCACTCCTTTTTTCTGGCCGGAACGATAAAAGTCTTCGCCCGGTGCACCCGGTGTACGCAGATCAGTATGGATGACCGTGGTGTCTATATTGCTATCACTATCCTTGAAATACATGGCCTGCTTGATAGATACCAGACAGCAGGTACCAGAGCAATAAGGCAGATGGCCCGGCTTGTCGGAGCGCTGGCCTGCACATTGTACAAAGGCCACGCTGGTAACTTCTCTGCCGTCAGACGGGCGCTTGATCGGACCACCGGCAGCTTCTTTGGCCAGCTTTTCCAGTTCAGCCTGGGTGACGACATCAGGTGTCTTACCGTAACCCAGCTCAGGCAGCTGCCGGGCGTCATAGTCTTTGTAACCGGATGCTTGCACAACGGCACCAAAATTTTCGGTGGTGGTAGAACCGGACTCCGTGCTGATGTCAGCGGAAAAACGGCCCGGCGCACCGGAGGTTCTGGTAACAGTCGAGTTCAAGTGAACGGTAATGCGAATATCGGTTTCAATGGCTGCAATCATTCCGACGACACCGGTATCGACCGGGTCAGCATAAGGTGAACGGCTGGGTATATCTTTCCAGGCATCAGCCAGATGACCACCCAGAGCACCAGCCTTCTCGACAATTGTGGCCTTATAGCCGGCTTTGGCGATTTCAATCGCCGCCATCATGCCGGTCACGCCACCACCGACAATCAGCACACTATCAACACGACTTTGCTCTCCCGAAGGACTCGGAGCACTGCAAAACTTGGACTCAAAGCAGGCCATACGAACATAGTCTGCCGCCATTTCCTGAGTCAATTCACGAGCTTCGTCGGTATCCGGGCGGGCCCAGATCACACCTTCGCGCAGATTACCTCGGGTAACCGCAACGTTTTCAAAATTGAAAGCCTCGGTCTTGGCGCGACGGGAGCAGGCACAAATCGCAACATTGGTTACACCCTCGTTGTCAATATCGTCCTGAATCAGCTGCACACCAGCCTTTGAACACAGAAAGTCATGCTCCCTCACCATATCCACCCGACCTTCACGCTCGGCGATTATCTTCAGCTGATCGACATCAAGGCGCTCGCCAAGACCACAACCTTTGCATATATAGGCAGCTATTTTTTTTTCATCAGCCATGATTATACTCCTATGCCAGCGGCTTTATTGACCACCTGAATAGCGCGAAGTGCGGCAGCGGTGGCGTGCTGAACGGAACGGTTTACATCTAGGGCATCGGCAGCACTGCCGGATGCGAAGATGGCACCATTTTTTTCATCAGGTTCAATAAAGCCATCCTGATTAATCACAATATCAATCGGAAAAGCATCCCTGTTGACGCTGGGCTGCATACCGGTTGCCAGAACCACCATGTCATAGGGTGTTTCATAGCGTTTACCGCCCTCGGTATCCACTCCATGCAATACCGGGTTATCGCCCTTGTCCTTGGTAATGCTGGCCACCTTGGATTTAATAAAAGCGACCTTTTCATCATCCTGAACCTTCTTGTAGAAATCTTCAAGGCGGTCAATGGTACGCATATCAATGTAGTAAACATCAACCATACCATCCTCGGGATAGGCTTCGCGTACATAATGCGTCTGCTTGAGCGAGGACATACAGCAGATACGGGAGCAGTGACGCAAGTGGTTGCGGTCACGGGAACCGGCGCACTGAATAAAGGCCACTTTCCGGGCTTCCCTGCCATCAGAAGGGCGAATCAGCCTGCCATCGGTCGGCCCTTGAGGGTCGGCCATACGCTCAAACTCCACATTGGTGATAACATTTTCATACCGATCATAGCCGTAAGGCTGAATCTTGCCGGCATCGTAAGGCTGCCAGCCAGTCGCCCAGATAATTGCTCCGGCCTTCAGCTCAATTTCCTCGACCTGCATATCCAGATCAATGGCATCGTATTTACAAGCATCCTTGGCCTTGCCGGCATCTTCAGTGCCGATAATGCGCTCGTCAATGACATACCTCTGAGGGTAAGCCATGTTATATGGCAGATAAGCACCCTTGCGCTTGGACATACCGTAGTTAAATTCATCATCAAACTCGGCCTCAACCACCTTCTCACATTCACCACAGGCCGTGCAGTTTTCGTTTATAAAGCGAGGTTTGAGAGCAACCTTCAATGAATAATCGCCTGCCTCACCGGTAACCTCAGTCACCTCGGCCATAGTCAGAATACGCAGGTTACGATTGTGCTTGGCGCGACGCAGATTGATTTCCATACCACAGGTAGGGTGACACATTTTAGGAAAATATCTGTAAAGCTGGGCGACACGACCACCGAGAGACGGATTCTTCTCGATGAGAATGACCTGCTTACCGCATTCTGCGGCCTCTAGGGCAGACGTCATACCACTGATGCCGCCACCGACGACCACAATAGTCTCGTTGCTTGCGACGATATCCGACATAGAATTTACTCCTCCGATATAAGGGAATCCTAGGACCGCTCTGCTTCGGATCATAAATTCGGCGGCCTCCGGCTGACAACCAAGCAGGATACTCTTCAATCTGTACTGGTGCCAGCTAATCAGCATCTCCCTGCATTCAAATTTCCAATGTTTTTATAAGCGCCTTATATGGAGGCGAACACTATCTGGCGAATATCTATGACCGCGGAGGTATCGACCACATAACGGTCAGAAGGAGAGAAAAGCGCCCCTTCAAGTTGGACATAACCCATGCTATCTTGGTGCGGGAGAGCGTCGCCGGAATATATTTTTCTGCTTGGTCCGTACCACACCATCCACCCAAGCTGGTTCTATATCCGGCATCTCCTTGTACATAAAGACCAAAGCAGACAATGCCTGATTCTGCATTGCAGCAGATGCTTTCCCCTATACGACCAAATCCGTTAAAAGCGCCTCCATATCGGCCTTGCCCCGCTCGGCGGGATGGCGTTTATGGTGAGGCAGAATATAGTGCTTAATGCCATAAAAAGATGAATCATTTCAGCAAAAAAATTTCGTATATTAGCGAGACAGGCTTATATGCTAGAATCAAAGAGAAAATAACTGTAATCTTCATTTAACTATTGGAATTATCTGTGGAAAGAAAAATGTGAGGTATTGCAATTATTAGATTACTTGGAGGGTAGTTTTCTAACTGCCCAATAAAGAGGATATATGCCAGCTGGAGACAATGAAAAATTATTTCGAGACTGCATGAAAAATAAATTCGGCCCCGATTGCTTGGAGGGCAAGCGGGGCAAGCACCGATATACATACACCTGGCCTGGGTTTCCGGAAGTAGAAATTTCAGTTGATGATTCAATTATTCTAAATGATGGTAGGCGCGTTTTAATTGAAGTGGATTCCGAAAATCAGGCGAAACTGTTGGTAGGCCAATATACCCTGATCAACCTCCTACTCCCATGTGAAGAAGAAAAGAATAACTCCTTGTTCTTGGTAGTTCACTACTACCGAGCTTCAAAATCGAAAAAGCTGTACAACCGTGATAGAACATTGAAAAACCTTAATGCGATTCAACATATCAGTGCTGATGTAGATTGGATGCCTTTCAACGCATATAACATTGAGGAATTTAAAAAGATTGTAAAAAAAGCAGAATCTTTAGAAGACCTTGTAAGTAAGGTATGGCCTAACAATGTAAATTAACTCAGATCGAAAATTCGGCTGCGCTACATTTACGTCCAATTATCTGCGGCACCAGCACTCAACACCAAATCATATGGAATAATGGCTATATGAATTTTATTGAACACTCTTTTTTATGGGCGAAAGGAGAAATTTTCGAAGGCACTATTATAGCTATTGCTGGCGCTTCCTTTTTGCTGATTGGGTTAGCTTTCTGGAAATATGGTAGCACTGAAGGATCGAGAGCGTTTATCATTCCAGTAATAATAGCTGGAATCCTCTTTATATCTGCTGGCATTCATTCTTTTTATAGTAACAGCAACAGAATCGAAGAATTCAAAGAAAATTTTTCCATAAGCTCGACTGAATTTGTACTTGCAGAAAAAAAGCGAGTAGAAGGCTTTCAGTATCTCTATAAATATACCCAATGGATAGCTGCAATATTTTTTCTAACAGCAATAGCCACTCAATTTTTATCTGTATCTCCAAATATAAAAGCCATAGGTATCACACTGGCAATTATTGGAATGGCTGGCCTAATTATAGATTACTTCTCAAAAGAGAGAGCTGATATATACTACACAGAAATATTGAAAGCTAGGAATTTTACACAAGGAAACAATTAAAGTGCTAACAAGCCAATCAACTCCATACCTATGGCATCAGATACAGCAAAACTGCGCCGATGATGCAAAACGTTAGGTATAAAAAAAGATGGAACCAGTAATACAAGAAGACATTACCGGTTGCGGAATAGCCAGTGCCGCTGCAATTGCAGGCATTTCCTATCAACAAGCTAAAGCAATCGCCAATAGCATGGGGATCGATGCCAATGATCAATCACTTTGGTCAAATCCCGAGCATGTTCGAGCACTTCTTGCGAAACTCGGAGTTAAAACGAGTAAAAATGAAAAGCCATTTCAAAGCTGGGCATCGTTGCCGGATTGTGCGCTGCTATCAATCAAGTGGCATTTAGAAAAAGGAAAGCCTTACTGGCACTGGACAGTTTTTATACGTAAGGAGGGCCGGGAATATGTCCTGGATTCCAAGAAGGCCTTGAAAAACAACATGCGAACAGATTTCGGAAGAATGAAGCCAAAATGGTTCATCGAAGTAAACGCCTGATAAGGCGGTCAAGCTCATTCCGTCCTCTTGGACCTGAGCGGGATACCAACTTCGCTAGCCTGCTTATCATGGGCATTATACTCAAGTAAAAAAGGAGAAATAAATGAACAAAGAGGTAAAGTATGCAGGATTCTGGTCCAGATTTCTGGCAACGATCATTGATTCGATATGGCTATACGGAATTATTTATACCTTATTGTGGATTTTATTAGGTGAGAGCATGTTTGATGCAGATGCAAGCTACACGATCACACAATTCACTTTTGAGTGGCTTATACCACTTGTTGTTGTCATGGCCTTTTGGATAACGAAGTCGGCCACACCCGGGAAAATGATTTTAAAAATGAAGATAGTTGATGCTGAAACTTATGAAAAAGTATCAGGGATTAGATTATTTATAAGATACTTGGCCTACTTTGCTTCCATAATCCCTCTTTTCCTAGGATTTCTCTGGATAGCATGGGACAAAAAGAAACAAGGATGGCATGACAAAATAGCCAAAACAGTAATAATAAAATTATAGCAAGCGCATTACTTCAGGATAGCCTGTAATTGATTGCACCAGTATTTCCAACCATATCAAAAAATGCTTTTTCAGGTAAAGCTGTGATGTTAGTTATTTCAAACAGGCCAAAGCATGGGATGGAACTATAGTATGGCCGCACGAACGAGACATCTGTCCAGATACTTTGTATTTGGATTCAGTGAAAAATACCTGATTGGGCGATCCAGCCATTGCTTAGAAAAAGACGACTGGCATCAGATTCGTATGCAAGGCGGCCCACTAACGACCATAATGGTCTCATTACTTGAAACGATATCCAACATTGACTTAACATCTCCGGTTAAAGCCGGGCAGGATACCTTCCAGCTTGGATTAGTACCAGCTAACAGGTATTTAGCTGTATTTATTTTCCAATGCTTATATAGGTTTTTCCCAACAACAGAATTGCCATCTGGTGGAGCGCATTGTCAGAGATCACGGCGATAAACGAAATTCTGGCGTATGCCCTTCTTTGATGCTTCCGGAGAGCAAAATCAACCGCTCTTTGGCATCCGGCTGTAACTGCTCGGCAACAGTGTCAAAATCAATTGCCACCGCGTTATGTTGGGCAATGGCTGCGAAAATTAAGGGAATTATATACCTGACTACCCATCAGGAACATAGTCCGTCCATTCGTTTCCATCAGACAGGCGTTCTTCGACAAACTGCAGAAACGGTTTGGCTCCCCGTCTTCGGTTGCAGTTTGGACAGAGTAGTTGCTTGTTTTCGGCCTCATCGGATCCGCCCACGGCTTTCGCCCTGATGTGATCAACGTCCGGTCTTTCGGGAAGCACGGCCAAACATCCAGGACAGAAGCCCCATTGTCTTAGTCGGTAGGCGTCAATAATGCGTTTATCCCCACCCCAGTCGGGAATGTCGCCGACCTCTGCATGGCGTTGGTCAAAAGCGCGGCCTGTCAGTTTCCATCCGTTCCTGTTGTTTGTCTGGACGCACTTATCGAGCAGTCCATCTTTCACCAGACTGCTCAGCACTCCCCATACGATATCGTCGTTTCCTTGTTTCCTTGCGTATCTTGGCTCACGGAATATTCCAGCGCGGCCACCTATTTCAGCAGCTCCGATGCATTCCTGTTTCTTGGCTGCCTCATACAGGACTTCCAGAACCGCGACCCGAAGATGCGCGACACCACGATGTCCATGACGTTTGGCAAGTGGCGGAACGCTCATTCTGAAATATCGTCTTTTCTGCGGTCAAATTCCTCGTCGGTCAGTTCCCAGCCATCGGACTTGTCCGGTTTGGCAGGATTCTGCGGACACCTTTTGACCTTGTTTTCCTTAACCAGTTTGTTGAGCATTCCCCAGACAATGTTATCGTTCCCGGACGCCTGTGCGTGTCCGGGTTCCCTGAATATCCCCGCTCTTCTGCTTATCGCGGCCGCTCCTATGCACTGATCCTCATGGCGAGCCTCCAGAAGAACGTCCAGTATCGCTTCCTCAAGATAAAATTCCCCAAGTCGGGAAAGCTGTCTGGGTCTAATCATCTCCTCATTTCCTCCACTCTCTGTTTCGCGATCTGAATGTATTCGGGATTGATGTCGATTCCGATACTATGGCGTCCAGCCTTGTGCGCCGCGACGCAGGTTGTTCCGCTCCCGAGAAACGGATCGATGACAATCTGTCCGGGTTTCGTGAAAAGCCTGATAAGATGTTCGCATATCCTGATCGGTTTTGGCGTAAGGTGCCCGTTATAGTGGGAACGGTCATCCTTCTCGACAGTCATCACGGTGGACGGAACCTTTCCCTTGAGTGTCTGTCCTGCGTCTATCAGTCCCGTTCCGTGCTCGATCCAGTTATCCACGAACGTCCCGTCACGTGGTTTCTGCACACACAGAACAGCCTCGAACTGCGGACGCAACTGCGGTGTTTTCCGGCCCGCCAAGGACTTTATGGTATCGCGTTTCTCTGATGGACTCATGTCATTTCGCCTTTCGACAAAATGATCCATGGAGAATGCCTTGAACTGTGCCCGTCGCGTGAACCGCCACGCATAGAGATCTCGAACCTCGAACCCTGAATCCTCGAAAGCGACCGCCATCCGGTGCACCAGGCGCGGAGCGGAAAACACGACCGCGAACGCCCCGGGTTTCAGGATTTTCATTAGATCACCGGCGATCGGAACCATGAAATCCTGCAGACGCCGACCCTGGTTGGCGTCAAACTTCATTCCGACAGGCAAGCCTCCAACCGTTCCCGTGCCGCGCTTGCCGCCATTTCCCTTTTTCCAGTCATCATCCAGTCCGTCGAGAAAATAGGGCGGATCGGTCAGTGCCATATGTACGCTTTCAGGCTCCATGTCCGCCAGAACATCCCGACAGTCGCCGGGATACAGTTTCACTTTAGCCTGCGGACGCAGAAGCTGCTTGGCTATAACATCGATGCGCCTAGCCATTGGTCAGCACCTCGAATGTAAGCCGCTTGCCCACCATACCCGCAACAAGGTGGGTCATCATGTCAATGGTATCGGAATTTCGGTCATTATGACGTCCGGAAAACTCGGCAATGTAACGTTTGAGATGGGCTTCACTGACATGGTGGAAGGTACCGTGGTACCCCCGTTTCAGGGTTGCCCAGAATGACTCAAGTCCATTCGTATGCGCCATGTCATTGACGAATTCCCTGACGGAATGGTTCACGCTCTCATGGTCGCGGTCCATGCCCTTGTAGGCGGCCGCCTCGTCCGTGTACACCTTGGCGTCCCCGTCAGTGACTTCCTCGACAAACCCCTGAAGGGTCTCGCGGTCTGTTGATCCGACGACCCTAGCCATGACCTTTCCTGTCTTACGGTCTTTCGCTCCGACAACGGCCGTCTTTCCGACCGATCCACGCCCTGTCATTTTCTTGCGCCTGCTGTTGCTCATGTTTTTGCGCTTTCCTCCGACGTAGGTCTCGTCAACCTCAACCGGTCCCTCAAAAGGATTGAAACCTTGCGGAAACGCCTCGCGGATGCGGTGCATCATGAACCAGGCGGTCTTCTGGGTTACCTTAAGATCACGGTGCAGTTTCATGGAAGATACTGATTTCAGACTGGTGCAGACCATGTAGATGGCCAATGCCCACTTTCTCAGGGGCAGACGCGATTCCTGTAGGATCGTTCCATGACGTACGGAAAAATCCTTTCGGCAGGTTTTGCATCTGTATGGTTGGGGCTTGTGGTTCTTGCGTTCGCTTACATGAACGCTTCCGCAATGCGGGCATACAGGTCCGTCAGGCCATATGATGGTCTCAAACCATTTTCTCGCCGTCTCTTCATCAGGAAACATGTCCATAAGTTCGGGCAGTGAAATTCCCTTGCGGAACGATTTTCCCGGTGCTCTGTGCATTTTTTCCTCCTTATCTGATTCGTAATGTGAATTAACAATAGTGGGTAGTCAAGTATATAGTTCCCATAAAAATGGTATCTCGCTATTTTGAATCCCCACTCTCAACCAGCTTGATTTCCCGAAAGCGAGCCACTACCCTGCCGCCGGCGTTGTCTGAATCAGCCATCAGGCCGATTCCGTCAATGATCGGATCGGTTGCAAAAATCTCGCGCCACCATGCAGCGACATTGATTGTCTGGCGATGCCATACGCCGTTTTCTGCGTCAGCATTGGCGAATGCGCGTATCTGTACCCGGTGCAGAAAATTGTTATAGCGTTTGTATGGGCTGGGCCATAGTACGCCAATGGCTTTTTCTCGCGCACGCACCAGATTAAGCGTCTTTGAACTTAACTTGCCACCAGCCGACAGGTAAATGCGAAAGGCAAAGTCATCGCCATCCCGGGTGTCCTCGGGCGGCCCACGAGTCGGCGACTCATCAACACGCCAGTCGAAGACTAAAAATGGGGTTGCACTCAGATCAAGCGGTTCTTCGAACTTCAGATAAAAAAATGACGCCCCGCCCACGGCAGTTGCCTGTAGTGCGTACCCGCCTTGATCAGAAATGATTTCGTACCGGGTTGGCGTCGAAACCTTTCTGGGGTCAAAAATCGCATAGCCCCATTTACCGCTCACGAGTTCATCAAGCGATTGTGGGCGCTCTATCGGCAGATCGGCGATGATTTGTGAATTCAGCAACACTCGCTCTGCAGCGCCAAGTGGCCACGACAACAGTGCGAGAGCGAGCGCGATAGAACCTTTCATATCCATTTATAACCCTCATCAATCACGCAATCATATGTTGAAGCGCGACCTTATTACCGCTAATGTGCGTCCGAAATATAGCAAGGTAACCCATTATGCAGGCACAGGAAATTAATCTGGAAGAATATTTTATTCGGGACGAACCGTATTATGAACCGGTTGGCAATGAAATTGTTGTTTTTGAGGCTGCCTACAGTAATGGTTTACCTGTATTACTGAAAGGACCTACCGGATGCGGCAAAACCCGCTTTATGGAGCACATGGCCTGGAAGCTGGAGCGTCCGCTGATTACCGTTTCCTGTCATGATGATCTGACTGCCTCTGACCTTGTCGGTCGGTTCCTAGTAAAAGATGGTGAGACGGTCTGGGTGGACGGACCGCTGGCGCGTGCGGTACGGGCCGGGGCGATCTGCTATCTGGATGAAGTGGTAGAGGCCCGCAAAGACACGACCGTAGTCATTCATCCACTTGCCGATGACCGTCGGGCCCTGCCGATGGAAAAAATTGGTCACCTGCTGGAGGCGGGACCGGAGTTCTGCTTGGCGATGTCCTATAATCCCGGCTATCAAAGCGTTCTCAAGGATCTGAAGCAGTCGACGCGTCAGCGATTTATCGCCCTTGAATTTGATTATCCCGATGCAGGTCTTGAGGCCCGCATCATAGAAAAAGAGGCAGGCATGGATACACAAATGGCGGATTTGCTGGTCAAATTTGCCGGCATGACGCGCAACCTGAAAGGTAACGGACTGGATGAAGGAGCCAGCACGCGCCTGCTGGTACATGCAGGCAAACTGATGGCAACCGGTGTGGACCCGATGTCGGCTTGCCGGAGCTCAGTAGCTCAGGCACTTACGGATGATCCGGAGATGCTGATTGCGGTTAATGAACTTTCCGCATCGTTATTCTGATTTTTCCGTTATCCTTTGTATCATATCGCTCCTATGAATACAGCCATGCCAAATAGAGTCGCCAGCGTAAAACGCGATACACGAGAAACACAAATCGAAGTCTCCCTGAATCTGGACGGAGTCGGTGAGTCAGGATTTGAAACCGACGTCCCATTCCTTGAACACATGATGGACCAGATTGCCCGCCATGGCATGATTGATCTGTCTGTGAGGACCAATGGCGATACCGAAGTTGATGATCATCATACGGTTGAAGATATTGGTATTACCATCGGTATGGCGCTGAGAAAGGCGCTGGGAGACAAACAGGGCATCCGTCGCTACGGCCACGCCTACGTCCCTCTGGATGAGGCCCTGTCAAGGGTGGTGATAGATTTTTCCGGGCGGCCCGGTATGGTATTCCAAGCCGAATTCACACGCGCACGTATCGGAGATTTCGACGTAGATCTGTTCCATGAATTTTTTCAGGGATTAGTCAATCACGCCCTGATTACACTGCATGTTGATTGTATTCGTGGCCAAAACAGCCACCACATTGCCGAAACCATTTTCAAAGCGTTCGGTCGCGCTCTGCGTATGGCCGTTGAGCCGGATCCGCGTATGGCCGGGATAATTCCCTCGACCAAAGGCACGCTTTAGCTTGCTGCCCACAGCGGCATCCTGATGAAAGTTGCGATCATTGACTACGGTATGGGCAACCTGCGCTCGGTATCCAAGGCAATACAGCATGTTGCCGGGGATGCCGATGTTCAGATCACAGACGACCATGCCCGCATAAAAGCAGCGGATCGTATTGTTTTCCCTGGCCAGGGCGCTGCACGCGACTGTATGGCGGCAATTGGCAACCACCAGCTTAACCAGGCAATACTGGATGTCGCAATAAACAAACCGTTTCTGGGTATTTGTATGGGACTACAGGTTTTGATGCGACATAGCCGGGAGAATGATGGCACTCATCTTCTCAACCTGATACCGGGCGAAGTAGTACACCTCCCCCGTGGTCTGCATCTAAACGGCAACAAGCTCAAGATACCGCATATGGGGTGGAACAAAGTTTCGCAAACTATGGAACACCCCCTATGGGATAATATTGAAGACGGTTCACGCTTTTACTATGTCCACAGCTACTATGTGAAACCTGAAGACGTATCTATACAGAGCGGGGAAAGCACCTACGGTGTCCCCTTTACCTGCGCTGTCGCGCGGGACAATCTGTTTGCCGTACAATTTCACCCTGAGAAGAGCGCATTTACCGGACTCCGATTACTGAAGAACTTTATTGAATGGGAGGTTTAGATGCTACTGATCCCGGCAATTGACCTAAAAAACGGCAAATGCGTTCGCCTGCGCCAGGGGCGCATGGACGATGAAACTCTGTTTGCCGACGACCCGGTTGAAATGGCAGGCAAATGGGCAGATGCAGGCTGCAACCGCTTGCATCTGATTGACCTCAATGGCGCTTTTGAGGGTAAGCCGGTCAATGCCGAGGTCATTCATCAAATTTGTGAAACCTACCCTGATATTCCGATTCAGGTTGGCGGCGGTATTCGCACGAAAGACACCGTCACCGCCTATCTTGATGCCGGAGCACAGTTTGTCATTATCGGTACCCAGGCAATCAGGGCACCACATTTCATCACCGATCTGTGTAACGAATTCCATGGTCATATCATCATGGGCCTTGATGCCAGAAATGGTCTGATTGCGGTACAGGGGTGGGCACAGATAACCAGTAACCATGCCATTGATATTGCCCGAAAATTTGAGAACGAGGGCATCAGCGCCATTATTTACACCGATATTGCTCGTGACGGCATGATGCAAGGCGTCAATATTGAGGCAGTAAAGACGCTGGCTGAAGCCGTTGCCATTCCTGTTATTGCATCGGGAGGCGTATCCCGGTACGCAGATATCCGCGAGCTACAAAGCATATCCGACAGCGGTATAGAGGGCGTTGTTATCGGTCGCGCCCTGTATGAAGGTGCCATTGATCTGAAAACAGCTCAGGAAATCATCAATCAGCCGCAAGAAACCCTCGATCCGGCAACAGAGCAGGAAATCATCGCTCCGTTACCATGAATCGGAAAACAGAATATATCTGCGACGGTCCGCATGCTGGCTAAACGAATTATTCCCTGCCTAGATATTGATGCCGGTCGCGTTGTCAAAGGCATCCGGTTTGTTGATATACGTGATGCCGGTGACCCGGTTGAGGCCGCACGCCGCTACGACGAGCAGGGTGCCGATGAAATTACTTTTCTGGATATTACAGCCACATCCGATGATCGCGGCACTATGGTGCGCGTAGTCGAAGAAGTTGCCTCACAGGTCTTTATCCCGCTCACGGTCGGCGGAGGTATCCGTACAGCCGATGATATCCGGCACCTGCTCAATGCAGGCGCTGACAAGATAGCCATCAACTCCGCCGCTGTAAAACAGCCTGAATTCGTCAAACAAGCCACCGACAGATTTGGTTCACAGTGTATCGTATTATCCATTGATGCGAGGCGCGCGAACATTGGCGATAACGTACCGCATTGGGAAATTTTCACTCATGGCGGTCGTCAGGCCACGGGGATTGATGCCGTGGAATGGGCTGGTCGTATGACTGAGTACGGTGCCGGCGAACTCCTGCTAACCAGCATGGACCGAGATGGTACCCGCGACGGGTTTGACCTTGAACTAACGCGCACCATCTGCGATACCGTTGATGTCCCTGTGATCGCTTCCGGCGGTGTGGGCAATCTGGACCACCTCGTAGCAGGGGTAACTGACGGTGGGGCTGATGCAGTACTGGCCGCAAGCATTTTCCACTTCAATGACTACACCATACAGCAGGCAAAGGAATATATGGCGAACAAAGGCATAGAAGTCAGATTATAAAAATGGACAGTACTCTACAAAAACTCAACGGAATTTTGCAATCACGTAAGGCCGAAGACCCGGAGAAATCCTATGTCGCTAGTCTTTATGTCAAAGGTATGGACAAAATTCTGCAAAAAGTCGGCGAAGAAGCCATTGAAGTTATTATTGCCGCAAAAGATAACGACAGAAGTCAGATTATCCATGAAACCGCTGATCTGTGGTTCCATACCCTGGTCATGCTGGTTCAAGCCGACCTTGATGCCGATGATGTCCTGAAAGAGTTGGAGCGCCGCTTGGGTACTTCAGGACATAACGAGAAGGCTTCGAGAGATTGATAGTATTTTGCCACACCCGCACAGAACCCTTATCCGGTCTTGTGCAATTCCCCCTTCCGGCATCGTAACTCATAAGGCTCGTCAATTTCCGGTGTTTTCAGCTCAGAACTCGGAGCAGATCGTTAATCATGGGAGCATGCCGCTTACACTGGCGGGAAAGCCTCAGGCGCTGCGCCCTGAAGACTGCGGCCAGTTCCTGTAATGCCGTATCAAAATCGTCATTAATGATCAGGTAGTCATACTCGTCAAAATGCGATGATTCGCTGACAGCATCCTGCATACGGCGAGTGATGATGTCCTCGCTATCCTGCCCTCGATCAATCAGCCGCCGCCTGAGTGTATTGCGTGAAGGCGGCAGTATGAATATACCGGTCGTATTCCTGATTTTCTGGCGAACCTGCCGTGCTCCCTGCCAGTCAATTTCAAGGATGATATCCAGGCCCTCGACAAGCTGCTGCTGAATACAACTGTTTGATGTTCCATAAAAATTATCAAATACCTCCGCATACTCAAGGAAATCCCCTCGATCAATCATTCCTCTGAAGGCCGTATTGTCAACAAAATGATAGTTCACGCCATCCTTCTCACCCGGGCGTATGGCCCGAGTGGTGTGCGAAATTGATATGACAGTCTGCTTGTCTATCTCAACGAACCTGTTCACCAGGCTGGTCTTGCCCGCGCCGGAGGGTGCTGAAACAATGTATAAATTTCCTTCCGCCATATTCACCTCTTGCTCCGGCCCGCAAGTTTAACAGATTGATTTGCCCGACACAGACCCAGGCAGCCACCCTTAGCCGATTCATAGAGGCTTGTTGTAACTGTCGGCTGAGAGTATCTTTGCAACAATTTGGGATACAGTAGTGTGAGCAAAAAATGTCACGCATAGAAAACATCTGTGTATTGGGAGGAACCGGCTTCGTCGGTCATGCTGTTGTTCGGCAGTTGTCAACAAACGGTTACAGGGTCACCATCCTGAGCCGTCACCCACAACGGGCGCGTGATCTTTTGCCTAACCCCGGCGTTTGCCTCATCAAGGCCGATATTCATCGCCAGGAAACCCTGGAAAGGTATTTCCGGGGTATGGATGCGGTAATTAACCTTGTCGGGATTCTCAATGAATTTCGCTATCAATCTTTTCGTGATATCCACGTCAAATTACCGGCGAGTACCATGCGCGCCTGCTGGAAGGCCGGCGTTCCTCGTCTTTTGCATATGAGCGCACTAGGAGCAGACACAGGTACCGGCAAAAGCGAGTATCTGCGAACGAAGGGGGAAGCCGAACAATTGCTATATATTAATTCGGGCGACAGCTTGGACGTTACCCGTTTTCGCCCATCGGTTATCTTCGGGCAGAACGATCAGTTTTTTAACCGCTTTGCCCGGTTATTGCGTTACACCCCTTGGCTTTTCCCATTGGCCTGCGGCAACGCGTCGCTGGCACCTGTGTATGTCGAGGATGTTGCCAGCGCATTTGTCACTGCACTGGAAAACCCGGATGCTTACAGTCAGCGCTATGATCTGTGCGGACCACGGAAGTATTCGCTGCGCGAACTGGTGGAGTACACAGCAAAACTACTCGAACTCAGGCGTTGGATAATCCCATTGCCGGACCATATTGCCATGTTACAAGCATTTTTCCTGGAAATGGTTCCCGGAAAACCTTTCAGCCTAGATAATTTTTACTCCCTGAAAACCACCAGCCGATGCGAACATAATGGGCTGAAACGACTGGGCATTGAGGCCACACCACTTGAGGCAGTTGTACCCCAGTATATGCTGGGGAAAACCTACCGTGCATACTATGACCGGTTTCGCAGGTATGCCGGACGTGGTAGAGACAACCCGTAAAGGGGCCTTTGGCTTGAAGGCCTACCTTGTCGGCGGGGCAGTCCGTGATTCGCTGCTAGGACAGGCAATCAGCGAAAAAGACTGGGTTGTTATCGGTGCTACTCCCGAAGAAATGCTCAATGCCGGCTTCAGGCCGGTTGGGAAGGATTTCCCGGTCTTTCTGCACCCCGAAACCCGTGAGGAGTATGCCCTGGCCCGTACCGAACGAAAAACCGCGCCCGGTTATCATGGCTTCAGCTTTCATGCCACTCCCAACGTTACGCTGGAAGAGGATCTTGGGCGTCGCGACCTGACTATTAACGCCATTGCACAGGATGGCGATAACCGATTAATTGATCCTTATGGTGGAGTTAACGATATTGAACAGCGGGTACTGAAACATGTCTCCGAGGCCTTTGCTGAGGACCCCGTTAGAGTTTTGCGAGTCGCACGATTTGCAGCACGCTTTCACAAACACGGTTTTACCATCGCCGACAGAACCCAACATCTAATGCGGCAAATGACGGCACAGGGAGAAATAGATGTACTAGTACCCGAACGTGTCTGGGCAGAAACCTGCAAGGCACTGTGCGAAGAAAAGCCCTCCGTATATTTTGAAGTTTTACGAGCCTGCGGCGCTCTGCAGAAATTATTCCCGGAACTGGATCACTTATGGGACACCCCGCAACCCGAGTATTGGCAACCTGAAATAGATACCGGCGTGCACACTATGATGGCACTGGATATGGCTGCCCACTTGACCAAAGATGTTCAGGTAAGGTTTGCTACCCTGACACATGATCTGGGCAAAGGCGCAACCTCGTCCGATACCCCACTTTCCCAGCACAATCACGAACAATGTGATATTGATCTGATCAGAAAGCTATGCCGTCGCTACAGGGTTCCTAGGCAATACCGCGACTTGGCAACGGTGGTTGCAAAATATCATGGTCATTTCCACCGGATTACTGAAATGAGGCCGGCAACCATTTTAAGGACCCTGTACGGTATAGATGCACTTCGAAGACCAGCACGCTTCCGTCAGTATGTGCTGGCCTGCGAGGCTGATTTAAGAGTCAGAACCGGACTTGCGGAAATTATTCCGCAGCAAACCAGACGGATAGAAGCCTGCTATGAAGCCGCCACCTCTGTGGATATCCCAGCAGTTGTACGGAAACTCAAAGGAGAGCAAGCAAGAGCTGCTATCGATAATGCCCGCATTACGGCAATTGACAAGTTGGGGTTACGGCAAAACTGATTTATATCGCCTTGAGTCAATCAGGGTTCTCCCATTTTATCTCTGTATTAAGCTCAGAAACGTAGCTGCACTACGAGGAGTGTGAAAGCGAGCGCAATATCAGTACGTAGGCTATGGGGAAAAAGACTTCTGCATAACTAGCCGCCATGTCCTGCCTGCTTGAAAACAGGCATCAAGCATATCGTGAGAAGGTCCCCCCCCCCGGAGACCTAGCATCACAATTGAAGACCCGTGGGGATAGCGTTCTCGCCATTCATTGGCGGCATGTGACATTGACTCGGAAACGTCCGTCGCACAGGGATTTTCCCAACCCTCCGGCAAGGCAAATTCATGTCAAGCCCAAGCCTTGGTGGCAGGCAGACACAGGGCTTGGCTTACCTTGGCAAGCCATCATTTATCGGTTGATCGCTTCGCTAGGCAGGATACAGACCCGGCCCGCTCTGTACAAATCCAGACGATGCCGGTAAACATTGATTTAGCACCGTCCCGCACTAAGGGTTATTACCCCAACTAGGCAGGAGACAATAGATACCTTATCAACCACAATTAAAGAGTGCTCTTTGCGGCGGACCCATACAAGTCCTCCCAATGTATAGCTTCAGAAACATACTGCACTTTTGAGAAGACTTAAAGACCGGTGCAATATCCACACATAGGCTATAAGGTAAAAGGCTTTTCCCTGCCTGCAGCAGGCAGGTCGGATGCGAGTCTCACCGCCCGCACTGACTTCCCGAGGGAACCCCAAAAAGTAACGGCGCCAAAGAGAACCCGCTGCTTACTGACCTAGAGGCATTTAATGAAAAACTCGCCGATTGGCTGGCCAAGTACACCTGCCTGCAGCAGGCAGGACGGTATTCGACCTCACAAAGTACTGGGATTAAAAACACTTGCGTTCTACATTATCAACCACAGTAAAAAGGCAGCTTGTAGTGGATTTATACACCCAATACACCCGACAACCCTGTTAGAATACGTATCTGTATTTGCATCAATCATACTTAAGGATAAATTATGCCAAACGTTATTACCACAGACAAAGCTCCCCAGGCGATTGGCCCTTATTCGCAGGCCGTAAAAGCCGGTAATACCATCTATATTTCAGGTCAGATCCCACTACTGCCTGAAACCATGCAGCCAGTCGATGGCGATGTAGAAGCCAGCATTTGTCGCGTGTTCGAGAATCTCAAGGCCATTTGCGAAGAAGCAGGCGGTTCCCTGACCAATATCATCAAACTGAATATTTTCTTGACAGACCTCGGCAATTTCGACTTGGTAAACAAGATCATGAAAATTTACTTTGAGGAACCTTACCCGGCACGAGCGGCGGTGCAAGTCAGCGCACTTCCCAAAGACGTCAAAGTCGAAATGGACGCTGTAATGATCATTGATGATTGATCTGTACACAAAACACCAAGTCATAATCAAAGTCATCTGCCTTATTGGCGAAGTGTGTCGTTGGATTCCCCAGCCGATCTAAAACTCCCTGTTACCGCGTTGCGCGGCGTTGGCAGTCGGGTTGCTGAGAAACTCCGGGGCTTGGGTATTGAGACTGTTCAGGATCTGTTGTTCCACCTGCCCTCACGCTACGAAGACCGTACACGTATTGTACCCTTGGACAGCTTGCGGCATGGTGAACGGATGGCAATAGAGGGCCGAATTGAGTCCACCGAAATCATCCATCGGCGACGACGCATGATGCTGTGCCACCTCTCAGACGGTACCGGTTCCATTACACTGCGTTTTTTCCACTTCAGTCAACAACAGAGGAGGGGTTTGTCACGTGGTATGAGGTTGCACTGTTACGGGGAGGTGCGCAGTGGCTTCGGCGGATTCGAGATGGTACATCCGGAATACCAACGACTGATGGATGATGAGGTCCCGCAAATGGAGGAATCACTGACCGCAATCTACCCAGCGACAGAAGGTATTCACCAGCTTACTCTGCGCAATTTGATAGATCAGGCACTGACTTTTTTTGATAAAAATACCGCTATTGAGGAATTAATGCCTGCCGAGATGTTTCATGATGATAGTGGCTTTACCTTGGCGGAAGCGCTGCAGCACCTGCATCGACCTCCACCGGATACACCCATGGAATTGATGAAGACCCGGCAGCATCCCTGCCAGCGGCGACTCGCATTCGAGGAACTACTGGCACACAATGTTAGCCTGCGCCTAATGCGAAAACGCATACAACGATATGCTGCCCCGGCCATGAGTGGCAGTATGGACCTATGTAGAAAACTGCTGTCGCAGCTCAACTTTGATCTGACCGATGCCCAGGCCCGAGTGTCCTCAGAAATCATCGAGGATTTGAGGCAGTCGCATCCCATGATGCGACTGGTACAGGGCGATGTTGGTTCCGGCAAGACAGTGATTGCTGCCATTGCCGCATTACAGGCTATTGAGAGCGGATATCAGGTTGCATTCATGGCACCAACTGAAATATTAGCCGAACAACATTTCCGAAATATGGATAGCTGGCTGACACCGCTCGATATCGAACTGGCTTGGTTATCCGGGAAGCAAAAAGGCAAGGCCCGTCGGCAAACCCTGTACAAAATTGAAAGCGGCAAAGCAGGTTTAGTTGTGGGCACGCATGCTTTGTTCCAGGAAGAGGTGGTATTTGACAAACTGGGACTGGTGATTGTCGATGAGCAACATCGCTTTGGTGTATACCAACGATTAAAGTTGATGGAAAAAGGTACACAGGGCGATGCGCGACCGCATCAAATGATTATGACCGCTACACCAATACCACGAACCCTGGCGATGACCGCCTATACCGATCTTGATACCTCAATTATTGACGAGCTGCCCCCGGGGCGACAACCGATAACCACTGCGATTATCCCTGAAGAGCGACGCAGTGAAGTTATTGAGCGTACTCAGCAGGCTTGCACACAGGGCCACCAGATTTACTGGGTCTGTCCACTAATCGAGGACTCCGAGGCCCTACAGGCACAGGCTGCCACAGAGACCGAAGCAGCGTTAAAGAGACAACTACCCAATTTAAAGATCCGGCTCATACATGGCCGCCTGAAGTCCGCAGAAAAAGAACAAGTCATGCAAAGTTTCAAGGCCGGAGACGTTGATTTACTGGTCGCAACAACAGTGATTGAGGTCGGCGTCGATGTCCCTAATGCCTCATTAATGATTATTGAGAATGCTGAGCGCCTCGGACTGTCTCAGCTCCACCAGTTACGCGGGCGTGTTGGGCGAAGCAACGAAAAAAGTTCCTGTGTCTTGATGTATAAATCACCCTTGGGAAATACCGCCAAGGAAAGATTGTCCATTATGCGAAAAACCAATGACGGCTTTGAAATCGCTAGGCGGGACCTGGAAATACGTGGACCCGGTGAAGTACTCGGCACACGCCAAACAGGTGTGCTTGATCTCAGAATCGCCGACCTGATACGTGACCAAGAAATGATACCCAAGGTAGCAAAGGCATCAAGAATTGTATTTGATAAATATCCGCAGCTGATTGAACCGTTATTACATCGCTGGTTAAAGCATGGGTTACAGTTTGCCGAAGTATAAAGACAATCTCTTAAAGCCTACATGCACGTTATCTGCGCTGAAACCGTATATTTCAGGAGGCTTGAATTTAATCCGGTTTTCTTTTTGGCTGGCTAATCGGGGCTAATGGACTGTGCCGTGGGCTTGCTTCGCCTCTGCGATCAAAATCAGGGCCGCATCCGATGATAGACCGATACGATAAAAAATATAAGCATATGTCAAAATCACCATATCCTAGGCAAAAATAAGAGGGCCTGCCGCCTTAGTCAGCAGCTTGAAAGTAACCGCCATACCTTCCAGCAAGAACAAAGTCATCACTACTGCTAATATAATTCCATCCATTGCTCTACCTTCATTAGCGCAGTGCGCTCGTACTTGGATGATATAGCCTGCTTAACCATCAATCAAGGCACTGCCCGCCTATCTAAGGTCGATCATCGCACCCACTGACGCTACCCGATAGCTTTAAGGTTCCGGTCAAAGCGGCGATAGACTCAATTCCCATGCTATCCATATACTCAACCAGACCACTATTGATCTGTTTACAGATCATAGGGTCATAGAATAGGGCAGTACCTACCCCAACCGTGGCTGCACCAACCAGCAGAAATTCCACGGCATCGCTAGCCGAGGCGATACCACCTTGGCCAATAATCGGGATGTTGTGTTCTTTTGCCACCTGATAAACCTCATATACCTTGAGTAATGCAATGGGTTTTATGGCCGGACCGGAAAGCCCGCCCTGCACACTGCCAATAATCGGTACTTGACTTCGAGCATCAACAGCCATCCCCATCAAGGTATTAATAACGGCAAGACCGTTGGTACCTGCCTCAATGCAACGCCGGGCGCTTTCAGCGATATCAGTCTGATTCGGGGACAGCTTTGTAATAATCGGCTTACCGGTAACAGCCCGGCAGGCCCCGACTACCCTTGCTGACATATCCGGATCATTCCCAAATGCCGCACCGCCCTCTTTAACATTTGGACAGGAAATATTGATCTCAATAGCATGTACGGAGGAATCATCAAACCTGCGCACGACATCAATGTATTCTTCTACTGTTGAACCCGATACATTGGCGAAAAATCTGGTTTCTGTAAAATCCAGCGTCGGCAAAATATCATCTATAACAGCCTCAACTCCCGGGTTTTGCAGGCCGATTGCATTAATTATTCCCGATGAGGCCTCGGCCAAGCGATGTGATGGATTTCCCAGGCGGGCCGTACCCGTTGTACCCTTCAGGCAGATTGCACCAGCATCACGATTACTGAAACCTTTGATACGCGTGTATTCCTCACCGAACCCGACACAGCCAGAAAGCAATATAACAGGGCTGTTAAGCTCAATACCACAAAAGGATACCTTTAACCGCGAATCCAGCCCACGTTGCACATTATTCTCTATCAACCGGAAATTTCTCCCCTAACGTGGGCAGCATTATACGTTCATATAACCAGTACAGGAGCGTACTTTATACCTGATTCATACAATTTAGTGCCTCTCCGAAAGGGAAAAATCGTAGCGAGCCCAGCTGAAATCACCATGAATGACGCAATGTACAAGAATACCTCAGCTGGCTGAATTCTCTAATGACCATAAAAACGTCACGGCTATCAGCCTGTTCAATCATGGGCGAGAAGATCTACTCGTAGCATCGCTTCACAAGTGACGATGACCTGATATGCAGTCCCGGAGCTTGTGGATTGCCGATTGGGATTCAGCGATCCTCGCTAGTAGCCGGCACCTACGCTTGCCTATGTTACCGCACCACTACAGCTTGAATCGCCCTGACGCCGTTGCAGTAGCATTTTACGAAACCGGGTGCCAACTGGGCTTTTTCCCAATCAGTTCAAATAGAACACGGAACAAACGATGCGGTTTTCTATTGAAAATCAATTAATTATAGCGGCTATTTTCAGTAATATATTTCCGTTACATAGGAAATTTAAGAGAATTATATCCAATAATTCGCACAGGTATTTCAGGAGAATGGCGATATAAAACAAACATACAGCGCATGTACTGTATCGACCAACGAGAATGGGACTACTACACGTGGAGGTAGCGGGGTTATCCAGCCTGTGAAGTATGAAATGGATACGAGTCTGTCGAGTGCGGGTTATTGGATAAATTCCCAAATTTAAGGATGAAACAGCACCTCCGAGACTGTAAATAACATTGTGTAACTGCTTATCATCAGCCTTTTAGAGGAGATAAGCCAGATGAACAAGAAAGCGATAACAGCCTTGGCGCACTAGGCAGCCCGTACGATTAAAACCGGGAAAGACCTCAGTGACTTTTCCCGGATGCCTAAGGAAGATCACCGTAGAAGCGGCTTTGAA
>JAPYNQ010000018.1 GCA_028289815.1 Gammaproteobacteria bacterium
CTATATATATTAATAAGCATGTTCTATCATACCTATAAATTATGAAGATCCAACAAAATAAAAAATGGCGTATCGTCATTATTATGCTTGTAATACTCTTCCTGATCATAGGTATTGCAACTGCTGGTATTATGACTTATTCTTTAAGTCTTAACTCTCCGGCAACTTTTCCTGTGGACATATAAAAATGTCCAGTGTAATTAAAAGTCTGGCTGCTTTAATAATATCCGTTTTATTGGTTCATCTGACCTACATCGGTATTATTTTACCTAATGCAGAACTCTCAATTGAAAGATCAAAACAACAGGGACAGACAGCTCCGCGTGATTTTTTTGTCATCTTAAAGGATCTGGAACAGGAAATATGTATAATTTTAATGTTGTGGGGAACCTATCTGATTATTAGCAAAATTATCTCCATCAGTCAGGACCACTATCTTCTTGATGAAAAACTAGTCAATTTTTCCGAAATTGAAAACGATAATATAATTGAAGCTGCCAGAACGATGCGTCAGCGACTTGCCGATCTACCCAAAGAAGTTATAAAAACCCCATTAGTAAAAACACTAATGTTAGGGCTTGACCGATTTCTGATTACAAAAGATGTACACTATACAGCTGAAGCTATAGATGCACAAATGGACGCATTACTACTCAGCATGGAAACGGAAAATTCAATGATACGCTATCTAATCTGGGCCATTCCTTCAATCGGTTTTGTCGGTACAGTACGTGGTATAGGTCAGGCATTATCACAGGCAGATCAAGCTTTAGCCGGCAATATTGCCGGTATGGCAAATAGCTTGGGAATTGCTTTTAATTCCACTCTGGTTGCATTGATTATCAGCATATTTTTAATGCTGCTGCTGCACCAGCTACAAAGAATACAAGATGGGCTAATTGTCGATATTAGATCCTACTGTGAAAAACATATTATGGTTCCAATAGGACAAAGCCGATAATCCAGATAACTGTGAGAAAATTCGGAAAGAAAATCGAAGGGTTCAATCTATCTTTTTTGGACGTGATGTCATGTGGCTTGGGAGCCGTCATTCTGGTATTGATGCTAGTCAAGTATCAAAGTGAATTACCTGACAATCAATCATCTGCACTACGAGCCGATATTGCAGCAATAGATTCACAAAACCGGCGCTCGCAAGAATTATTACAGGCACTTCAGAATCAATCCAGCCAAATCCGGACCAAGCTTTTTCAGCTAAACATACAACTTACAGAGCTGGAAACAAAAATCAACAACAGACAGAATATCCACCGATCCTTAAAGTCACAGCTTGCAAAACTGGAATTACAAGCCGATACATCCATTCAAACTTCTGCCGCTCCGATTCCTGTAATCAACAGGGGGCTGGAAGATTATCTACTTGGATTGAAAGTAGAAGGCGAAAAAATTATTATATTGGTAGATAGCAGCGCCTCAATGATGGGAGAGCGTCTTATAGATATAATTCGCTATAAAGTGGCACCTGCAAGGGAGCGCCGAAAAACACCGAAATGGCAACGCACCTCAAGGATCGTAGAGTGGCTTGTTACCAAAATCCCAACTACGAGCGAATATCAAGTAATTCATTTTGCCGAACAGGCTGGCTTTGTCGGGGGCAGTAGTTGGAAAAAAGGAACTGATTCTAGGGATGCGGCGACAGTACTATCTGATTTGGCTGAAATTACCCCTGGAGGAGGAACCAACCTCTATACTGCCGTTACCCTGATGCGCAACTCTGCAAAAGAATTTTCTAATGTATATCTGATAACAGATGGTATGCCGACACAAGGAAAAGCTGGCAATCTTGGTACGGCCTCCGCATTTTTCTCCGGATGTACTTCCATCATAGGCAAAGCGCAAACGATCAGCGGGAAGTGCAGACACGCACTGCTTGATCATGTTATTTCATCATACAAAGAGCACGCACCTGTTAATGTAATTCTTTTACCGCTGGAGGGCGACTCGGGAGCAGCAGGGGCTTTCTGGCAGTGGACAGCTAAAAATACCGGTCTGCTGATAGCTCCCGAGACTTCATGGCCGTGAAAAAACGTCCTCGTAATCTGGAAATTTTCACTCTGTCCTTTCTGGATATTATCTCCTGCGGATTCGGAGCCATTGTACTGCTGGTACTGCTCTCCCGCTCAACGACTACCGGAGGAACAGTTGATACAGACAGTATTGCAGAGCTGATCAGAACTCTGTCCCGGATGGAAACTGTCCGTTCCGAACATGACACCCAATCAGAGAGATTATCTTCCATGATGGACGAGCAGGCGGCCAATGTGGCACAACTGCAAAAGGAAATTGAAAAGGCAAAGCAGAGATCTGCAACTTTACAATCTGCAAATTCAGGCTTGGAAAAAAAGATAGCCGCCTTGCGCGAAAGAATCGCTGTACCCTCTGCAACGCTTAGTGCAGATGATGACGTCCAAGAGGAGCTCTACGCAGGTGGAATTCCGGTAGATGCAGACTATGTCATTTTTATTGTAGACACATCAGGTTCGATGCAATCAATCTGGGGAAAGGTTATGCAGCAGATGGAAAATATACTGGATATTCACCCAAAAGTTAAAGGGTTTCAAATTATGAATGATAATGGCATACATATAATTTCCGCTTATAAAAACAAATGGATTAATGATACTCCCAAGCTACGCAAGCGTGTGCTAAAAATACTTCACTCATGGCAGGCCTTTTCCAACAGCAGTCCGGCAGAAGGTCTGCAGGCGGCATTACGCCTTTACGTAAAACCAAATATGAAAGTATCAATTTATATTCTGGGTGATGACTATACCGGTTCATCTTACGATCCAGTACTGCAAACCATTGCGAAACTCAATACCAACAAGATAACCGGAGAACCTGTTGCCCGCATTCATGGTATCGGTTTCTATAACCGACAGGGAGGAAATATTACACGGCTTTCAACTTTGTTGCGTGAAATCGCGCGCCAAAGCAGAGGAACTTTCATCGCTCTTGATTAACACGCTTAAAAAAATATGACTTTTCTCGGCAGGCGCACCAAGTAAGCAAGACAAGCCTCGCCTGTGATATCCTAAGGAGGCCTAACGATGCTATGTAGTGATAGCCGTAATGATAAAATAAGTAGAATGAATGCAACTATACTCAAGGTACGTAGAATTTGATTTTCAACATCTTTATTCACATAATGAGTCACAGGGCATTTATTTTCACGATCAATAGATCTCAGAGTTTTTAGTATATCCACAAGGATCTCCTTGATCTCCCTACTATCTTCTTCCTTTATCTCATTTCTCCTGAGGATTTTGTCAGAATGCGCTATCTATGCCACTCAGACAATTTATTGAACGGCTTGGTCCGGACCAATCAAAACGCAGATAAGCAAAAAAAACTTATACCGGGATCAATAACGGCGGCGGGTTCGATTTTTGATTCTATACTATATTGAAAATACAGGCGTTCAATCAACATAATTCCACGATACCATGAAATTGTAAAAGACGCTAATTACGCTTCATTGCATCAAAGAATTCAGCGTTGGTCTTGGTTGATTTCAGGCGATCCAGCATGAATTCCATCGCGGCAAGTTCATCCATCGGGTGTAGCAGCTTGCGGAGGATCCACATTTTCTGTAACTCGTCGGCCGCTGTGAGCTTCTCTTCCCGGCGCGTACCGGATCGGTTGATATTAATAGCCGGATAAATGCGCTTTTCAGCAACGCGCCGGTCCAGATGAACTTCCATATTACCGGTACCCTTGAACTCCTCGTAAATCACCTCATCCATCTTTGAGCCGGTATCAATCAGTGCGGTAGAAAGGATAGTTAAGGAGCCTCCTTCCTCAATATTTCGTGCCGCCGCAAAAAAACGGCGAGGTTTTTGAAGAGCATTAGCATCGACTCCACCGGTAAGTACCTTACCCGATGACGGTACAACCGTATTATAGGCACGAGCCAGACGAGTCATGGAGTCCAACAGGATAATCACGTCTTTTTTATGCTCGACCAGATGCTTGGCTCTTTCAACAACCATCTCGGCAACCTGTACATGTCGAGTTGCCGGTTCATCGAATGTTGAAGAAATAACCTCAGCGCGAACAGATCGTTCCATCTCGGTAACCTCTTCAGGTCGCTCATCAATCAGCAGTACGATCAGGTGGCACTCAGGGTGATTATTGGAAATGGCTTGAGCAATATTCTGCAGCATCATAGTCTTGCCGGTCTTGGGTGGAGCTACAATAAGACCACGCTGTCCTTTGCCGATAGGTGATATGAGATCAATAATACGACCGGTAATGTCTTCTGTGCTACCATTTCCCTGCTCCATTGTCAGCCGCTCTGTCGGAAACAGCGGTGTCAGATTTTCGAACAGAACCTTGTTATGCGCCTTTTCCGGCTTTTCACCATTGATGAATTCAATTTTTAGCAAGGCAAAATAACGTTCCCCATGCTTGGGAGGACGAATTTTACCGGCAATGGTATCACCGGTGCGTAGCTGAAAGCGTCGAATCTGGCTGGGCGAGACATATATATCGTCGGGCCCAGCCAAATATGAACTTGTCTCCGAGCGCAAAAAACCAAATCCGTCTTGTAAAATCTCCAACGCACCATTACCATAGATATCCTCACCGTTACCGGCCCGCTTTTTCAGGATAGAGAAAATTACATCCTGCTTTCGGGTACGTGACATATTCTCAATACCAAGATCACGCGCCATGTCAATGAGCTCATGGACGGGTTTGAGTTTTAGTTCGGTTAAGTTCATGAGAGCTTCCTAGAGGTTTTTTGTGACGACAAGATAACCTGGAGTGGGTTATCAGAAATGATCGGGAAGATTTTTAATTCTTGCACCATAACTTAGCAGACTGTTGCCATTCACTCAGGTAAGTATGAGACAAGAGAAAGTGGCCAAAAAGCGTAATTAACATGAAATAAACAAGCATTTTGAGTTGATTTCCAACACTGGAATTGGATCACACCGCACAAACAGAATTTCAACAGCCTTATTAGCTCAAGTCGCCTCATCGGGATCATATATTACTGTCAATGAACGCCGCTACCTGCGATTTGGAGACAGCACCTACCTTGGTATCTTCAATATTTCCATTCTTAAAGAAAATCAGCGTAGGAATACCACGAATACCATATTTCTGGGGTACTTCAGAGTTCTCATCAATATTAACCTTGGCGACGCTGATTTTGCCCTCATACTCATCGGCAATCTCATCAAGAATTGGTGCAATCATTTTGCAGGGACCGCACCATTCAGCCCAAAAGTCCACTAACACGGGAATATCTGAATTCAGTACATCGCTTTCAAAGGCACTGTCAGTAGTGTAAATAATTTTCTCGCTCACCTGAATAACCTCCGGTTTTCTATCGGGAAATGAATAAAAGTTGAATATTATTGATCCGCAAATACGGCCTAGCTTGGACGATAACCCTGAATCAACTATCTATTAGGGTCTTGCTGACTTGAATTAATGGAGGCTTCCTGGTTCTTCCTTAAGAATTTAACCGGCGGAAACTTTCATCGCCGAGTATTTGTAACCGAATCATTTACAGATTGCAACCCTTTTATATGGTTTTGTCAATCCATGGAAAAATACTTCATTTGAAACAGCAGAGAGGATAGTTCCAAATGGGGCTGACATATCAGACATTGAAGCGGAAATGCGCCACATCACCTTCCTTCATGATATAGTCTTTACCTTCTAGGCGCCATTTTCCCGCTTCTTTGGCACCAGTCTCTCCATTGCAGTTTATATAATCATCATAGCCGATAATTTCAGCCCGGATAAATCCTTTCTCAAAATCGGTATGAATTTTTCCAGCCCCCTGTGGGGCTGTACTATCGCGTCGGATAGTCCAAGCACGGGCTTCCTCGGGACCAACAGTGAAAAAAGTCTGCAGGTCGAGCAAGGAATACCCGGCCAAAACAACCCGATTAAGTCCCGGCTCCTGTAAACCCAAGTCTTCCAGAAACTCCGTCTTTTCCGCATCATTCAGAAGAGCAATCTCAGATTCAATAGATGCACAAACCGGGACCACCACAGCGTCTTCCTGCTCCGACAGAGCCCGTACCTCATCCAGATAGGTACTATTTTCAAAACTGTCTTCAGCCACATTGGCGATATACATTACCGGTCGGGCCGTAATCAGATTCGTGCCTTTCAGTTTTTTTTTATCACTCTCGCGGAGCTCCAGTGAACGAACAGGCTTACCATCACCGAGATGCTCTAAAACCCCTGCAAACAGCTTGGCCCTTGCCTGCTCTTCATTATCACCGGCCTTGCCAGCCTTGACCGCTTTTTCCATAACCCTTTCAGCCGTAGCCAGATCCGCCAGCGCCAGTTCGGTATTAATAGTCTCAATATCAGCCAGAGGTTGAACTTCGCCGGCTACATGCGCAACATCATCGTTTGCAAAGCACCTGACCACATGGGCGATGGCATCGGTCTCGCGAATATGGGAAAGAAACTGGTTACCCAAGCCTTCGCCCTTGGATGCGCCTGCAACCAAGCCAGCGATATCGATGAATTCGATAGTCGTATGAGTAACCTTAGTAGAGTGCGCGATAGCAGCCAGCCTGTCCAAGCGACTGTCTGCAACCGGCACAGTACCCACATTCGGTTCAATGGTGCAGAAAGGATAATTTTCTGCGGCGATTTCGGCCTGTGTCAGCGCGTTAAAAAGAGTTGATTTACCTACATTCGGCAGCCCGACAATTCCACACTTAAAAGCCATCAGAACACTACCGAGACCGTTTTGAATGAAGCTGCAGGGTGGCTCTGTCAATATCCCCGGCAACAAGTAACCCGATGACATCCATAATATCTGCTATTGAGCGCATCACACCATCATAAACCTCTTTACTGGCGCATCCCAGAAGATAACTGGTCACCTTGTCTTGAGCGCCGGGATGACCAACGCCAATCCGCAGCCGGTAAAAGTTTCTCCCCAAAACGGGCATGATATCACGCAAGCCGTTGTGACCGCCGTGACCGCCCCCGAATTTAATTCGGGCAACCCCCGGGATAAAATCAAGCTCATCATGAGCCACCACAACCTCGGTCTGATCAACCCTGTAATAGCGCACCAGTGTGTTTACAGCACCCCCGCTTCTATTGATGAATGTCATGGGTTTCAACAACCAGCATTCATGTCCGGCAACACACACCTTGCAGATTTCACTGTGAAATTTACTATGAACCCTGAGATGTCCGTTAAAATGCCGAGCAATCTCATCAACCAGCCAAAACCCGGCATTGTGAGGGGTCTTCTCATACTCGGAACCGGGATTACCCAATCCTGCGATAAGTCTGATCGGCCTGCCAATCATGTCCTGTGGCTTCTTGGACCCCGGTGTAAAGGCCGGTCATTCGTCCTTTGCCTCATCTGCATCAGCGACCTCGTCTTCCTCAGCCACAGCACGCGCCGCATGAATGGAAGCCACCGCGCTATCGTGACCTTCGCCGTGCGTCAATCCAACCAGCGTAACACCCGTCGGCAGTCGTATATCGCTTAAATGGACTGATTCGCCAATTTCTAGGCTACTCATATCCACCTCAATATATTCTGGCAGATCTTTTGGCAGGCAGATAATCTCAACCTCTATAGTCAGATGAGAAACCATGCCGCCAGCCTTGACACCAGGGGACTCATCTTCGCCTATAAAGTGCAGAGGCACATGCATGTGAATCCTGTCCTGGTCAGCGACACGCTGAAAATCCATATGCATCACCATACGCTTGGCAGGGTGACGCTGCATGTCACGCAAAACAACTTTCTGCACCCTGCCGTCCAGATTCAGGTCCAAGATATGGGAAAAAAATGCCTCATGATCAATATGCTGAATGATTTCATTATGTTTCAGCGTAATAGCCGCTGGGGCCCGTCCGCCACCGTACACAATGGCAGGTGTTAATCCGGCATGACGCAGGCGGCGGCTCGCACCTTTCCCCATGTCCATGCGCACCTCTGCGTTAATTGAAAAATCTAAACTCATTTTGTTTGCCTCTAAAGAAACCATGAATTACCGGCCCGCGACCAGACCGGTATGAAAAACCCGCTAAATACTGAGGAGCAAGGCTGTATTTTATCAGGAAAACCGATACAAAGTAAAGACTAGGTAATTATTATAGTTTTGATGTTGGAAACGATTGAAAAAACCTTTTGACAATCCCGATAATTATGATACATCACTCACGTACGGTCGCACTAACCGTATCGGCCTTTGGAGGTGAGGCTGCTGGTCGTGGAGGCGGCAACAATGGTCGGCCTGTAAATTGTCAAATTGATGCTTGGGTATACAGGTATATAATTCCAAAAAAATGGGAATTACATACTTAATACCGAAGATGTTTGACAAACTACATATAGCTGCTAGAATGATGTTGATCTCTACACACGTAGGAGATTTAAGTAGAAAATCCAGTCATTATGGCTGGTCGGTTCTCGAGAATAGGGCTGCTAGACGTGGAGGTGGCGAGGTTATTCGGCCTGTGAAGCATCAAATTGATATTTGGGCAGCAAGTATATAATTCCCGTATTGATGTTGCTGTATTTCCCTGAAAATGGCCAGTGAAGAGGTAATTCCGATGAGAACATCCCCCCCCCCAATGTGTGGTCGACATCGTTCGGCAAGCGATTGAAAAAGGCGAGATTTGCATCAGTAACATCTCGTTCGACAAGTTGCGCAGTGTTGCGGGCATAAATCGTGAACTTCGTGATCACCTTGATCGTGGCAAGAAAATTCCTGATTCATGCGATGAGCTGGATCAGTACCTGTACTCCTATGGGTTGATGGTCAAAAAACAATGGCAGCATTTCCTCCAAGGCATCGCTATCCCGGAGGGCGCAGTCCGGATACTCGATTACGGCTGTGGTCAAGGTCTGGCTGGTATTATGCTCTTTGATGTCCTTGGTCGCGCTTTTATCAATCGAGTTAAGTCAGTTGTCTTGATTGAACCCTCTGCTGTGGCCCTCGGCAGGGCGGTTGATGTGCTTAAAGTTTACCTCGGTAAGCGTCCGATTGATGATCTTCAGATGAGATTCGACGAGCTACTGCCGGAAAATCTGGGATCAGTAGAGGGTACTAACAATATTCATCTTCTGTCTAATGTATTGGATATTGATAGCTTTGACCACTTTGGTCTCTTTAAAAAAATGCTTGCAGCCAAAGGCCAACATAGCGTTTTTGCGGTAAGCCATGATCGCAATTTTGCCGGTGGCACCGAAAGATTTAAGCAACTGGAGGAGAGCATCGGTGAAAAGAAGTACCGTTCCGGTTCACAGTCACGACATCGCGAATTGAGAAATTCTCCATCATCGGGAGCGACAAGACAAGGCTGATGATTTCGTGGGAACTGCACGTAGAGGTGTTACGTGGATCTGAAAGTTCTTGAAGCTGACCTTCCGTTCAAACTACCGGACCGAAGCGACTGCTCCGCCGAATGGGTTGAAGCGATGAGAGGGTACCAGATTTTTGTCCCCAATGGCGAAATACTTTACATAGAGCGCTTCTTCGACAAAAAAATCAGCGACAGGAGTGTCGAGTACTTTCTGGAAAATGACACAACGGACTGGCGAGATCATCATGGAGATATTCGCTCTGCCAAAGCACTCTGGAGTATTCGTTTCTCCAATATCAACTGGAAGCAGGACCACATCAAGATGTACGGCAGAAATATCCCGCTTCCGCGATTAACCGCCTAGTACGGTGATAGCGGAGAAGCATATACCTACTCTGGCATCACATCCACTCCCAATCCGTGGAACAAAGGGCTGCTTTACTTGAAGAGCCAAATTGAGCACTGTGCGGGGGTCTCGTTTAACAGCGTCTTGCTGAATTGGTATCGTGACGGACAAGACAGCCTGAGTTGGCACGCTGATAACGAGAAAGAATTAGGGATCAATCCTGTCATAGCCTCGGCAAGTTTTGGGGAAACGCGGGATTTTCTTGTGAGAAGAAATGATAATCCATCTGTGAGGCTCACACTACCGCTCAAGCATGGTACACTTTTGGTCATGCAGGGGGAACTCCAGCATTACTGGCAACACTCCATTCCCAAGAGAAGAAAAGTCAGTGGGTTCAGGTTTAACCTGACATTCAGAAAGATCGGCATCATCCGGGAATCCATTGCAACTACTCCCCAGCCTATCACGGAATCAGAAATTTCAAACTGAGACACTGCCCCTTACAGTCATGACTGATAATGTACTGCACAGAAACTGTCCGAGCTCAGAAACCTATGAAACTCTTTAGCGAATACAAAGGCCAAGTAGCCTGTGTGTTTTGTTTCTCCCGATTAAATACACGGGAGACGACCCGATTTTTGACCTTCCGAAAATCTCATCACTAACTCAGCCTGCACAGGCTCGGAACTGTTCACCGGCAGGGCACTCGGAAAATTATAAAAAGCTGTAGCAAACGACTCAAAGGCAAGATACACGGAACCACCGCAACCACATTGCATAAGTCAGTGCACAAAAATTTCGAGTACCTGCAACACCACCATGACCGCACATGACGGGCTGAGGGTATCAGTCCATAAAAAGCGAGCTGACGGACTCCTCGTTGTGGATGCGGCGCATAGTCTCAGCAAGTACTTCGGCAATGCTGACTTGGCGAATTTTGTCGATGGCGCGGGCTTGCGGAGATAAAGGGATGGTATCGGTCACTACCAGTTCATCAAGCCGAGTATCGGCGAGACACTGCACCGCCGCACCAGAGAGTATGGCATGGGTACAATAAGCTACGACCTTTTGCGCCTGGTGCTGTTTCAGCGCCACCACTGCTTCACATAGAGTACCGGCAGTGTCCACCAAGTCATCTATGATAATACAGGTGCGACCGGCTACATCGCCGATGATGTTCATTACTGTAGAAACATTGGCCCTAGGACGACGCTTGTCGATAATCGCCAGATCAGCTTCATCCAGACGTTTAGCCAGAGCACGAGCACGTACCACACCACCGACATCCGGCGAGACCACCATCAAGTCGGGATGGCTCTGGCGCCAAACATCACCAAGCAAGATGGGAGATGCGTAAACATTGTCCACCGGCATATCAAAGAAGCCCTGTATCTGGTCGGCATGCAAATCCACGGTTAGCACTCGGTCAACCTTGACACTTGCCAACATGTTGGCGATGACCTTAGCGGTGATCGGCACACGGGCAGAACGCGGGCGACGGTCTTGGCGAGCATAGCCAAAGTAGGGAATGACAGCGGTAATCCGCATGGCCGAGGCACGGCGCAGCGCATCTATCATCACCATGAGCTCCATGAGGTTGTCATTAGTGGGCGCACAGGTTGGCTGGATTACAAAGACATCTTGACCGCGGACGTTTTCTTCTATTTCAACGGCGACTTCACCATCAGAGAATTTGTTGACCTGTGCCTGCCCCAGTTTGAGCATGAGATGACTGGCTATGTCAGCGGCAAGCTTGGGATTGGCATTGCCGGTAAAGATCATCATTTTGCGTTCAGACATCTCAGGCGTTCCATCATTTTTTTACAAGAATAATGGCTGGGCCGGCAGGATTCGAACCTGCGAATGCCGGGATCAAAACCCGGTGCCTTACCGCTTGGCGACGGCCCAATAGCTACACAGTTTGTGTATCAGTTATCTCGCCCTTGTCAACCGGCTCACAGAGAAAAGCATGCCTTAGCTTCTCCCATCCCCACATCCGGCGAGAAGAAGCCCCCAAGGAGATTTAGTCAGGATACTTCACTGGGGACCTGTCCGGTCAAGCATTTGATGCAACGGCGAACGATTACGGCCCCGACTCACAAAGTTCTGCCAATCCGATGGGCAGCACACAGACACACTTTTTGCCGCTTGTTCAGTTGCAAATTCGGCAAATATACAGGCACCGGTACCGGTCAGCCTAGCTGGTGCATATTGGTGCAACCATTGCATCGCTTCATCAATTTCTCTAACCTGCTTCCTTACCACCGGCTCACAATCGTTATCTGCGTATCCGGCGAGAAAGTCGGCGATTGTGATGGGTGATGTATTGCGTGTCAATTCCCTGGTTCGGAAAATCTGCGCCGTTGAGACAGAAACTGGCGGGCATATCAGCAGATAGAATGGTTGCGGCAGATTGATATCGGAAAAAACCTCGCCGATACCCTGCGCCCAGCAGGCGTGACCGTAAATGAAAATCGGTACATCCGCGCCCAATTGTAATCCAAGCTCAGCCAATTCTTTGTTATTCAGACCAGTTTGCCATAGCCGGTTAAGCACCAACAAAACCGTAGCCGCATCCGAGCTACCACCGCCAATACCGCCACCAACCGGCAAGCGCTTGAACAGTTCAATATCGGCACCTTGGGAGGTACCGGTGCGTTGCCGGAGCAGGTGGGCTGCCTTCAGGGACAGATCGTGTTGCTGAGGAATGTCACTGTACCGGTGCAGGCATCGGATATGCCCATCCTCTCTCACTTGCAGTTTCAGGTGATCGGCTATGTCCAGAAATTGAAAGACTGTCTGGAGTAAATGATAACCATCGTGGCGGCGTCCGATAATACGCAGAAAAAGATTGAGTTTGGCTGGTGCTGGCCACAGCGCTTCATGAACCAGCCTCATAGTGTTGCTTGTCCGGCTATGCGCCAATTCTTAAAAACCAGTTTAACAGTCAGCTTGTCAGTTTGCATGCGGATTTTTTGTGGCATATCAATACCGCTGACCGGTTTATAGCTCTGGTAGCGGATTTTCCAGCCCGACTGGCTTAATTCCAACAGGCGACCGGTATCATCAAACAACTGCTGGGCAGGTTGGTGGGGTTGCGGCAATGCCAACAGCCAATAGCGTAGTCCGCTGACCGGTATGGACCAACCTGTGTGCTGCTCAAGCAGGCGCTGGGCATCGGCCTCGACAAGTTTATGCCCATTTGCGGTCGTCAATTCGGCGTGACTCTGGCTACCTTGTACTGCTACCCTGGAACTGCCCAATGGCCCGTAAATTTCTACTTCATAGCGTCCATCGGACTGCCTCCATGAGATTGTCGCACTCCAAGCATCATTTCCAGCCTGCATGGCGATACGTCCACTGAACTGCCAACTAGGGAATTGTTCAAGTGACAACCGGCGCTCATACCAGTCTGTCATCCGGGTTTGTGATATCCCAAGGGTGGAGACGGGCTTGATGAAAGACAAAGGCAGGCAGGCGGTCAGCCCTGAAAAAAGTAATATCAGCAGGGAAAAACGGCAGAGGGAGAGTATGAGCATAGATGGACTGATACTCAGGGATTAAAACGCTCTATAACACGCCGCAATATCTTGCTGTCCGGGTATTCACGCAATCCCTCATGCCATACTTTGGCGGCCGCTTCATGCTCACCCTTGACCCACAGCACCTCGCCCAGATGCGCAGCAACTTCATCGTCTTTGAGGCTTTCACTGGCTTTACGCAGGTAATACAGTGCCTTATCCAGATTACCCAGTCGGTACTGTACCCAGCCCATACTGTCTATTATGGCCGGGTCGTGCGGTGCAAGCTCCAGGGCGCGGGTGATATAGCTCAAGGCTTCCTGATAACGGGTAGTCCGATCTGCCAGTGTATAGCCCAACGCATTGAGTGCATGGGCATGGTCTGGCTCCTGCTGCAGCACCTGCCGCAGGTCGCTCTCAAGCAAATCAAGACGATCAACCCGTTCCGCAGCTAACGCCCTAGAGTATCGCAGGTCAGTGTCGTCAGGCAACCCCTGCACAGCAGCATTGAGCAGATCAAAAGCTGCCTGGTCCTCCCCGAGTTCACGCAGCATCTCGCTTTCGCTCAGCCATATGGATGCTTTTTCCTCTACTTGGGCCTGCCTCAATATGGAGAAGCGTTGTCGGGCTTTGTCAAGCTGGCCAAGTTTGCCCTGTGCACTGGCTGCCCGCATTTGGGCATCCAGATATAACTCCGGGGTATCAACTCTTTCAAACCAGCTTAAAGCATCTTCATATTCCTTGCTCTGTTCGTGCAAGCGTCCGAGATAGAACCATGCTTCCTGCCGGTAACTACCCTTATTGAGTAGCATATGGAGGTACTTTTCAGCCTGATCATGGTGGCGCATCTGCATGGTAAGCAGCGCAGCCGAATAAATGAGGTCCGCATCATCCGGTTTTTCTTCAAGTAATGTCTCAAATTGTCCGAGCGCCCTTTGGTAGTGGCTGGTTGTGACCAGCATACGCGCATAAGCCAACCTCAGCTGGCCATTCTCCGGGTATTTACCTACAGCCGCCTGCAACAAGGACAGTGCTTCATCAGTGCGCCCCAGCTCAAGGGTCGAGTGTGCCAGAATTGTTTGTGCCTCAAAGTTATCCGGTCGTGCCGCGACAATTTCCTGTGCGACTTCACGTGCCCGTTCAAATTTATCCGCGTTAAAAGCGAGGCGCGCCACTACCACCCTGGCATAAGCCGACTCCGGGTAACTGGCAGACAGAGTGCTGATAGCATCAAGCGCTAGCTGCTTATCCTGAAGACGCTCCAGAAGCGTGGCTACCAGCTTGAAGCCCTGTTCAAGGGTGCTCGCCTGGCGCAACACCCATTGCAGATTTCTTTCGGCAGCATCAATATCACCACGCTGTAATGAGATTGTGGCAGCAAGCTGATGCGCCTCAATAGAATCCGGATCAAGCGTTAGCCAGCGCTGGATAGCCTGATTCGCTGTATCATAATCCTTGGCAAACAGCATGATACGTATCGCCCGGCGGATGACCGGCAGCTCGCCTGTGAAGGGCAGAATTTTACGATAGTGGGCAACGGATTCGGGCAGATTGCCCAAATATCCAGCGATTTCAGCGACGAGGGCATCGTACAACAAACGCTGTTCAGGAGTTTCTTGTATGGGTACTGCCGCCTGGGTCGTGTGCCCCTCCCGTACGAGTTGTGAACACCCGCCGAGCAGAGACAAGGTCAGTAAAAAAACGGGCAATGCAAGAGCAAAGGGACGATTCACTTCAACCACAGCAGAAAACAGTAACGGTATTCCAAAGAAGTTCTGACTTAGTTCAGAATCTGCATAAGCATTCCATGACTGACCAGAATGTTCAAGTATGCGTGCTGGTTAAATGCCTGATGAGGCGAAACCAAGTAACCTGCATAAATCGCTTATATTTAGTCCATAAGATATCTAAGGCCAACTTCGTTGCGCGGTCAATAGTGGTTATACCGGCGTTGGTATTGTGACAGCTCCTGATTGATCGCCTTGGGCATGAGTAAATCCTGATAAAACGGATAGAACTCTTAGCGGCTGTTGCCATTAGCATGTTCCAAGAAGCTGCTGGGTTCAGATCGTTTGGTCGACAGCGTATACAACATCATACCGCTTCACCCAGTACCACTCCGTACTTCCAATACTTGGTGTGCCGCGTTAACACTCGCGCCCCTCGGGACTAATCCGACCGGAGTGAAGTGAGATGGCTCAAATACGCTTGATCCCGGGCAACTTCCTAACAATACGCCCGGTCGTGCTGATGCCCATGCTACCGGCTTTATTGCGGCTGGCGTAACCACCAAGAAAGGCTTGGGCGTTTTTCAAACCTATTGGATCCCGGCTATCAGTCACGCCAGCGGTAGCTAGGTCGCCCCTGAACAGTCCTACATCCGAGAAACTGTCTACTCTCTCGAATGCTTGAGGCGATTGGCCGTTACGTCATCAGTTCTTATCACTGACTACCCACTTTTCTATATAGTTTTATCCATGGGCCGCTTATCCTACATCGGATCATCTTCTTTATCTTAATGAACAGACACAGAACACCCGCTTTCCTATCTCCCGAAAACCTCACAACTATTTCAGCCTGCGCAGCATGTCTGCTTTGTCCTGCTGAAGTCTTGGCAAACATGGATTATCCCTAGTATCTGGGATAGAAGCAGTAAACATAGTTCCCTATAATCGCTGTCCCCTTTCAGTGCCAGCACCTTATATGCCGCTCCAGATACTCGGAATCAACCACACGACTGCGCCTGTGGACATACGTGAGCGGCTGGTCATTCCCGAAAGCCGGCTGGCAGCAGCCCTGAATAGCCTGACTGCCGTAAAGGGTATTCAGGCGGGTGTGATTGTTTCGACCTGCAATCGCACCGAACTGTACTGCGAAACAGAGTTTGAAGAAGTTCAGCCACTGACAACATGGCTTGCGCAATATCACAATCTAGCCTCTAAAAACATTGACAGTTTTATCTATAGCTATCGACAAGAAAGCGCCATCCGGCACGTCTTGCGAGTTGCCAGTGGACTGGATTCCATGATATTGGGCGAACCACAGGTCCTTGGCCAGATAAAGAATGCTTATCAAACAGCCATTGACCATCACTCTCTAGGAATATACCTTAACCGTCTGTTTCAGCATACATTTTCGGCAGCCAAACAGATTCGCTCCAGTACCGGCATCGGTTGTAGCCCGGTTTCGGTGGCCTACGCTGCCGTAACCTTGGCCAGACAGATTTTTGCCAGCCTTGAAAAGCAGACCATTCTGTTGGTCGGTGCGGGGAAAACCATTGAGCTGGCGGCTCGCCACCTGCACAATAGTGGACGCAGCAGAATGATTATTGCCAATAGAAACCATGAACATGCTCGCCGCTTGGCTAGGCAATTCGATGCCTTTGCCATTGAGCTATCTGAAATCGAACGACATCTGGCGGAGGCTGATATTGTTATTTCCTCTACGGCCAGCGAACAACCGGTTATTACGGTGGAACAGGCCCGGCAGGCCATTGACAATCGTCATCATCGTCCAATGCTCATGGTGGATATCGCCGTACCACGCGACATTGAACCGGCCATTGAGACGCTTGAAGACATATATCTCTACAGTATTGACGATATGCAAGACATCATCCGGGAAAATATTAAATCACGCGAAGCGGCGGCGGAAGAAGCGCAAAGCATTATTGACGAACATGTCAACCGGTTCACAGGCTGGATGAGGGCCAGAGATGCCGTACCGACCATTCGCGGTATTCGAGACCGGGCAGAAACACTGAAATCAGAAGCAACCGCAAAGGCACAAAAACAACTTTCCACAGGCAGGGCACCCGATGATGTCATCAATGAACTGGCACACAACCTGACAAACCGGCTGATTCACGCCCCCTGCGCCCGCCTGCATGAAGCAGGCTTCCACCAGCAGGAAAATATCATTGAGACTGCCAGACACCTGTTTTATCTTGATGATGAGTCCTGATAAGGACTGATTACAGCTAACGCCATGCAAACCTCCATTCTCGAAAAACTGCGGAACATTGCTGACCGCTATGAAGAGCTTGAAGGGCTTCTTGCCGAACCGGCGGTGATGAACGATCAGCGCCGGTTTCGTATTTATTCGAAGGAGTATGCCCAACTTGGCAATATTGTCACAGCATATCGGGAGTTTTGCCGTATTCAGGAAGATATCCGCACTGCCAAAGAAATGCTGACTGACCCGGAGATGGAGGATATGGCAACGGAAGAAATCAGCAAAGGACAGTTCCGCCTAGAGTCGCTGGAACTGGAGCTACAGAAATTACTCTTACCGGAAGATCCTCATGATGACAATAATATTTTCTTGGAAATCCGCGCAGGCACAGGTGGCGACGAAGCAGCCATCTTCTCCGGCGACCTGTTCAGGATGTACGGCCGATACGCTGAAATCCGGCGGTGGCAGATTGAAATCATCAATGAAAGTCCGGGTGAACATGGCGGTTATAAAGAGATTATCGCCCGAGTGGTCGGTCAAGGTGCTTATTCGAGACTGAAGTTTGAGTCAGGGGCGCATCGCGTACAACGAGTACCGGAAACCGAATCGCAGGGACGCATACATACATCGGCATGCACGGTTGCCGTCATGCCCGAATTGGCAGGAGTAGAAGAATTCGATATCAATACAAACGATCTTCGCATTGATACCTTTCGGGCATCTGGTGCCGGTGGTCAGCATGTCAACAAAACGGACTCGGCCATTCGTATTACGCATCTGCCGACAGGCGTTGTCGTTGAATGTCAGGATGAGCGTTCTCAACATAAAAACAGGGCACGGGCCATGTCACTGTTGCAATCCCGGCTGTTGAGTGCGGAACAGGCAAAACAGGCAAAACAACAGGCCCAAACTCGCCGTAATCTGGTCGGTAGCGGTGACCGTTCGGAAAGGATCCGAACCTATAATTTTCCGCAGGGTCGGATAACCGATCACCGTATCAACCTGACATTTTACGCGCTTACCGAGATCATGGCAGGCGACCTGGGACAAATTATTGAACCGTTGATCAGTGAACATCAAGCTGACCAATTGGTGGCGCTGGCTGAATAACAGGGGCATAACAAACATTGCTCTTGCCGTAGTGCGCATAATCATCCCGTAGCTTCCCCACAAACCGGATTGGTAGCTGGCCAGCTTATCTTCTCATGGTCGGCATTTGCCTGATCATCTTTCCAGTCGTTCTTTTGGATTGCTGCGGCGTGTAGGGGCGTCCCTTTATAGGCTTTGTGTTTTGTCTGTCATAGTGACTTCCGCTTTACCGGGATTGTATCGGTCGCCCGGAAGGTGGCAGATCGCACCGGCGGGGCTTTTTCAGTGTCAGGTTTTCTATGCGATTGTCCGCCCGGCTCTCGTTTTTGTGATAGATTGGGCGAGCAGGATAAGTGCCTCTGTGGTATAGCCAGATCAGTTTGTGCAGGTAGTGAGATTTGCCGTTGAGCGATACCAGATGATAATGTTCACGAATGGGACGGCCGGCGCGTTTATTGGCATATTTTCCATTCCAGCTAGGGGGTGTATTCCCTTTTCTCTGTTTCCATATCAGCCAACCGGCAGGATCGTACTGAAATCGGGCTTGTAATTCGGCCTGTGTCGGATTGGACGCGGGTTTCTCCGGTTTTTTATATTCCTACAGGTTTTCTATGCGGCTGTCGCTGTAATTGCCGTTTTTGTGAATTATCCGGCTTGTGGAGTCGGTGCCGTGGTGGTATTTCCAGATCAGTTTTCTCAAGGAATATAGTTTTCCCTCCCGCTCTATCATGTAGTCGCCGCTTTTTATTTTTGTGCCCGCTCGCTTGCCGGCGTGTCTGGCATTCCAGTTAGGGGTCACTTACTGGTTTCGGTTTCCACACCAGCCAGCCGGCGGGGTCATATTTGAATCGGGCTTGTAGTGCAGCTTGTGTTGGTAGTTTTTTCATGTCTTTTCTCTATTTTCGGTCGGGTGTGGTATCCGGTTTGCCTGCTTGCAAGCAGGTCGTTTAATAACGAGCTTCGTGTAGTTTCCATCGGGCTTCACTGTTTTTTATGGCTTTGTTTCCTGCAGCATAATCGGCAGGGAGTTTTCCGGCATTGTTCTTGAGTTTCGGGTTTGCGCCGTTCTGTAGCAGCACGCTGATAATGTCAGGGTTGCTGTTGTTCCGTGCTGCGGTATGCAGGGATGTATTTCCGTATTTATTCCGTGCGTTCACATCCGCGCCGGCCTGTACCAGTGCCGTGATGATGTCAGGATTCCCGTTGTCTCGTGCCGCAGCGTGCAGGGGTGTAATTCCATATTCACTCTGTGCTTTGACATCCGCGCCGGCCTGTGCCAGTACCGTGATGATGTCAGGATTCCTGTTGTCCCGTGCTGCGGCGTGCAGGGGTGTAATTCCATATTCACTCTGTGCGTTCACATCCGCACCGAACTGTATCAATGCCGTGATGATGTCAGGATTCCCGTTGTATGCTGCTGCCAGGTGCAGGGGTGTACTTTTTAATCCATCCCGTGCATTCACGCCCGCACCGACCTGTATCAATACCGTGATAATGTCAGGATTCCCGTTTTTCGATGCTGCCAAGTGCAGGGGTGTATCTCCGTATTCATTTCGTGCGTTCACATCCGCATCGGCCTGTATCAGGGCTCTGATGGTATCAGGATTCCCGTTGTCCCGTGCTGCGGCGTGCAAGGGTGTGGTTCCGTTTTTATCTCGCGCATTCACATCCGCACCGGCCTGTATCAGTGCCCTGATGATGTCAGGACTCCCGTTGTCTTGTGCTGCGGCATGCAGGGGTGTGGTTCCGTTTGTATCCCGTGCATTTACCTGTGCACCGGCTTGTATCAGTACCCCGATGATGTCAGGATTCTCGTTGTCCCGTGCTGCGGCGTGCAAGGGTGTAGTTCCGTTTGTATCCCGTGCATTTACCTGTGCGCCGGCCCGTATCAATGCTCTGATGCCTTCGGGAGTGCCGCTTCGTGCAGCTTGGTATAGGCCGGCCTGTGCGCTCATCTGCGCACTCACCTGCGCGCTGGCTTGCATCAGTGCCAAAGCTACGCTTAGCAGGGCTATGCGGAATATGGTGCTATCTGTCTGCTCAAGCAGGTGAGTCGGTGTTTTGTTTCTCATAGTGTGCTCTGTGTTGGGTTTGATCTTACGTCAGTAATAAGCCAGCATTATTGGTTTGTCTGGTGAGGACCGGACGGCGGGCGTGGTGCATGGCTGGTTTGGCTAATCATCCAGCCATCCAAAAAAGCAGGGCACTGTCCGCACCGGTAATATTCTGTTTCAGCCCTGTTCAGCCCGGCCGTAAAAGCGATGGGCACACCCTTAGCAACGATAATAAGACAACCATAATGCAAAATACCTAAAGCCTGTTTGACAACTGCTAAAGCCATCTCTTCAACAATCTCGAAAGATCGACTTATTGTCTCGAGTACTATGATCGACACCATCTCAGCTACTTTAATCGCTTTGCCGCCAAGCCATGATATTAAGTACGCAAGGGGTCACCATAGGGATAATTGCGCCCAATGTAGCTGCAAAGCAAGCCATCAATACCTGGCGCTCAGTACTAGGTTTTTCCTTACATCGGCTTGGGCACAATAGCAACCTCATCACCATGTTCAAGAAGCGTAAACGGTTCCGCAAAAGATTTATTAACAGTAACCGTCACAATATCGTCTTTCAGCAAATCATCCTGCTGCTTACCGCGCATCCGAAGCCAAGCCAGCAGTTCCCTGACATTGGTCACTTCATCCGGCAACTCCACTTCTTCGCTGTCCGTGCCGAAAACATCGGGCAGTTGCACAAAATACAGGATTTTTACCCTAGCCTGTCGCCCCTCCCCTTGGCCACGGTCTTTGTCATTGCGATTGTAGCCGATAGCCTCAAGTGCGCTCAGATAATCCTGCCAATACCGCTCAAAATTCCTGCCCAAGTCATGCAGGGTTTGCCACGAATAGATGCCCGTATCGTGGCCATCGTCAAAAACGATGCGAATAGCGTAACTGCCTTGGGGCTCAATACCAATAATATTCACGTTTTCCTTACCGATTTCCGGGCGACCTAGGGTACGCACCTCGGCGGCATTCGACTTGATGCGCAAATATTCGCAGGGATATTCAAAACGCTCATTGCTGGAAAACACTATCTCCAGCAGACGTGACTTGCTGTGCAGCTGTATATTCACCGGCACGGGACTATCACCCTGTTCGTTTAGCCTTTTTTTCGGTACCATTCCACAAAATCCTCTGACCAAAGCTCTGAGTAATTTACCCTGAAACTGTTCCAAATTTCCCTGCTACTTAACGGTTTGTTGATGGGCATCTGTCCCTTGAAGCAAGGTGACAACGCCCCGATTAATGACGGAGACCATAACACAACATGAGGTGAAACATGACAGGTAACCCGCAATTCAAGAAACAGCTGACAGATGAAATTGACGTCACCCCCGAAGCAATCAAACAGCTATTGGCTCTGACCAAAGACGAAGAAGATGTCACCGGTGTACGGATCTTTGTCTCCGGCGGCGGCTGTAGCGGCATGAACTATGGGATGACCCTCGTTGAGCAACCCACTGAATTTGATGCTATCTGGTCAAGGGATGGCCTGAATATGTATGTCGATGCCGTTGCACTGAACTACCTGGAGGGCGTTGAAATCGACTTTCAGGAAAAAGGCGTAAACCGCAGCTTTGTTTTCAAAAATGTATTCGCCAGTACCGGCGGGTCGGGTGCCTGCGGCGGTTGCGGTTCGGCCGGTGGTCACTAGGCAGGCCCTTTAATGCGGGGCTTTGGCCCGTAGAAGACATCCTGTCGGGAATTAACTCCCGAGAAAGCCTGCTCTGCCTTGCCAGCCGCCGGTATGTCCAAGGATACTTGGTTGCTGCCGGGCGGGTCGGGTTATAATTCTCTACTATGTATCGAATCAGCAAACAGTTTCACTTCAGTTGCAGCCATATTATTGAGGGACTCCCGGACACACACAAATGCAGCCGCTTGCATGGACACAACTATATTGCCGAGATCATTCTTGACTCTGAGACGCTGGATCAATATGGCTTTATCGTTGATTATCACGACCTGCGGCCATTCAAGGAAATGATCGACAACGAACTGGACCATCGGCATCTCAACGATGTCTTGCCTAGCGCGACATCCGCCGAAGCCATTGCCGAGTGGTTGTTTAAGCGTGCTCGGCAGATATGGCCACAGCTAGCAAAAATCAGGATCTCCGAAACACCCGGAACTTGGGCAGAATATTCGGAATAGCATCAGTGATATGACGGGATCACAAGAGCAGTGACCTTCAAGGACAGGCCATTGCGCAAGCAGCAGAATGAGTCATTTATTCCCGCCGACCGGGCGAAATCCTGACTGCACCCTGCCATAGTCTCCCTCACCGAAGAAAAATCCCAGCATATGCTTCTCTACTAACTCGATGCTGCGTGGGTCGGCGGTATTCAAACCATTTTCATTAATGACGGTGGTCAGAAAGTCCAGCCATTTTTTCCAGCCGTCCCTAGAGACATTTGCAAAAATCCGCTGTCCCAGTTCGCCGGGATGCGGCGGCGCATCCAAAGCCTCTGCTTCCTGCCCAAGAACTATACATTGAACCATATTCGGCATTATTGACGCCTCACTTATAACGCCATCAGGGGGATGGCCGGATTTATTCATAGCTTCCGACAATACCGATGAAGTAATATGGGACCCGCATTCGAATTTATCAAGCGCTGGAAATCCTGATTGAGCCAGAGCTTCTGGTAATATTAAAGATGTATCATCAAAATCAATGGTTCCAGAGGCAATAAAAATCCACCATTTAACCCACTTGAGCATCCGGCCAATCACAACCGAAGGCAGCAGCAAGCTCAACGGTCTGCTTGATCACCCTCTCTAGGGCCGTCATATCAGCCACCCGTGAACTGATCCCAAGTTCCCCAAGAAAATATACTACCTGTAAGCACTTTAACCGCACTGCTCGGAAACAGTTTATGAATTTCCATGAGAATCTGCTGCTTACCAACCCGGGACGACCATTTAACGAAACACTGACCGATTGGCAAAGGTGCAATACAACAGCATTCAACTACTTGTACAGGTCGCTGAGATTTTGTCTCAACGGTACTGAACCCGGATAACATTTTTATTACTCGTACCGTATATACTATAATTTAGCAAGAGGCGACAAAAACACAGGTACGACTTTAGATTAATAGCGACATTTGGGAAAATTGAAACATGAAACACACGCCAATCAACCGGTCGTTACTGTTGTTTATGCTACTGCTGGGATTATCTGCGGCGTCATTCGCGGAAACCTATTCCTTTATCGTTCAGCCGATCCTGCCGGCAAAAAAAACCAAGACCGCCTATGCCCCACTGATTGCTTACCTTAGTGAAAAAACCGGCCATACCTTTGAGCTGGAAGCAGCACCGAATTTCCTCTCATACTGGCAGGAAATGAAAAAAGGTCAGTATGATGTCATTATGGATGCCGCCCACCTGACCGACTATCGCACCCAGAAAATGGGCTACCGACCTATCGCCAAGGTACTGGATGTTGTCAGTTTTACCTTGGTCACCGGGGAAGATATTTTTGCCTTCGAACCCTCCGAACTTGTTGGAAAACGTATTGCCAGCCTAGCCTCGCCTAGCCGTGGCGCACTCACATTGGATACCTTTTTTGACAACCCTTTACGGCGACCTGTGCTGCTGGAAGTCACTAACGCACAAGAGGCCATTGACAAAGTTCTCGACAAGAGTGCGCATGGTGCCATCATTCCCACTCCACTCGTCGGGGCCAACCCTCAACTAAACATCGTCTCTACGGAAGAACAATGGCCTCACATGGCATTTTCGGTATCACCAAACATATCCGAAGATACGGTAGCAGCGATCCGCAGCGCTCTACTTGAAGCATCAGGCTCACCTGAAGGACAGACCATGCTGGAGCAGCTTAACTTGCCCGGCTTTGAGGCAGCTGATGCCAGTCTTTATCAGGGCTATTCCGATATCCTGAAGAATTTCTGGGGATATTAGTCAGCATCCGCCTGATTTACGGGAACTCCAGACATCTCATCTCGCACTTTTCAGAGGCCTTCACAAACAGGCGAACAACCGTTAGCATTTACATTTATTCCGATATTCCGAGGAGCGTTGCAACAACCTTTACAGGTTTGTCAGGCTCGGACTTGTATTGCAACGGCACTCATTAAAACTTTAAACTTTCCCCCTTACCCGGAGACTATTTAATGAACGCTGAAATCAATCCTGCTGTTATTGATCAATCCATTCTTGACTCTGCTGACTTCAGAGTGGCTGACCTGTCATTGGCGGACTGGGGCCGTCGGGAGATTATCGTTGCCGAATCTGAAATGCCCGCCCTTATGGCATTGCGTCGTAAATACGGGCGCAAAAAACCACTGGCCGGCGCAAAAATTGTCGGCAGCATCCATATGACGGTACAGACTGCTGTTTTAATTGAAACACTGCTGGAATTAGGTGCAGAGGTACGCTGGTCTTCCTGTAATATTTTTTCGACCCAGGACCATGCCGCAGCTGCAATTGTCGCCCGCGGCATTGCCGTTTACGCTTGGAAAGGACAAACTATTGAAGAAGGCGAATGGGCACTCGAACAGACCATACTGAAAAACGGCAAACCTTGGATAGAATGCAATATGCTGCTGGACGATGGTGGCGATCTAACCCATATGGTGCACGATAAATATCCGCAAATTCTTGCTAATGTAAACGGCATTACCGAAGAAACAACTACCGGCGTACATCGCCTGTCGGAGCGCCTGAAAAACGGCACATTGAAGGTGCCTGCAATCAATGTGAACGACTCTGTAACCAAATCCAAAAATGATAACAAATACGGCTGCCGTCACAGCCTGAGCGATGGCATCAAGCGCGGCACGGACCATTTGCTTGCGGGTAAAAAAGCACTGTGTATCGGCTATGGCGATGTCGGTAAGGGGTCGGCACAGAGTCTGCGGCAGGAAGGCATGATTGTACGCATCTCTGAAATTGATCCTATCTGTGCCATGCAGGCCTGTATGGATGGTTTTGAGGTAGTCTCACCCTATAAAAACGGCATGAATACCGGCAATATTGACGATGTCAATAAAACACTGCTTAAAACAACCGACGTACTGGTCACTGCCACGGGTAATATCAATGTCTGTGATGCAGCCATGCTCGGGAACCTCAAGCCCGGTGCCATCGTATGCAATATCGGTCACTTTGATAATGAAATTGATACCCAATTTATGCGAGACAACTGGAAGTTTGAAAAAATAAAAAATCAGGTACATAAAGTCTATCGAACTGATGACCCGGATGATTACCTCATCCTGCTTTCTGAGGGCCGCCTGATCAATTTGGGTAATGCTACCGGCCACCCTTCTCGTATCATGGATGGTTCTTTCGCCAACCAAGTACTGGCACAAATCTATCTGTATAAAAAGAAATTTGCATCTATGAATGATAAAGATAAAGTGGCTAACCTGACGATTGAGGTACTACCGAAGAAGCTCGATGAAGAAGTTGCCGCCAGCATGGTCGCCGGATTTGGTGGCGTCATCACTAAAATGATCCCGGAACAGGCTGATTACACCAATATCAGTATTGACGGCCCGTTTAAGCCTGATTCATATAAGTACTAACCAGCCTCTACAGACTGAAAATGAAGGCAACACCTGTTAGCTTTGAGTTCTTCCCCCCTAAAACTGAGAAAGGCCGGGACAAATTGCGGCAGACAATCCGTTCTTTAGGCATATTTAATCCTGATTTTTTTTCAGTCACTTTCGGCGCAAGCGGTTCCACCCGAGACCGTACCCTGGAAACCGTGCTGGAAATTCAGCAGCAGTCAACATTCGATGCCGCACCACATTTATCCTGTATTAGCTCTACCCGGGTAGACACCCTCGAACTACTCCAGCTTTACCAAGATGCGGGGATTAAACGGATCTTTGCGCTTCGAGGTGATCAACCCTCCGGCATGGTAGGTACTGGTGAATTTCACCATGCAAGCGAGCTCGTAGCGTTTATTCGTGAACAGACCGGAGAACACTTCCATATTGAAGTCGCTGCCTACCCGGAAATGCATCCAGAGAGTAAAAGCACTGCCAAAGATCTGGATAACTTCAAACGAAAAGTCAGTACCGGTGCCAACAGCGCGATCACTCAGTATTTCTACAATGCGGACGCTTATCTGGATTTCGTTGATCGCTGCGATTCAGCCGGTATTGAGATCCCCATATTTCCTGGAATCATGCCCATCACCAACTATGAACGATTAGCCCGCTTTTCTGCAATATGTGGTGCAGAACTACCACGCTGGCTGCACAATCGGCTACAGGACTTTGGAGATAATATTGATTCCATAAGGGCCTTTGGCGTCGACTTTATCTCGCGGCTTTGCGAGTCATTGCTGGAGCAAGGGGCACCCGGCATACATTTTTACACGTTAAACCAAGCACAGGCCAGCACCGAAATACTGAAAAAAATCGGCTTTTAATATCTTTTTTACCACCATTTTATGTGTATCCCGCGAGCTTATACTCCGTCAAATTTAGCAGGTGTACAGTCAGTTATTATATCCGGTAAGTCTGCGATCCATCTCATAAAAGTGCTTCGCCTGCGCCAAGGTGATGCCGTCAACTTGTTTAACGGCGCAAAACTGGAATGCAGGTCAGTTATCAGCAGGATTGAACGTCACACATCATCTTATACAGCGATATCAAAAGGCGACAGAATGGATGGGGCTTTGCAAAAAGGCACTGAGCTTGATGTAACACGTTTTACGCCCATGTACAGCAAACGGTGCGCCGTGAAACTTGATAAGACACGCTGCTAATCAAAAATGGCGCACTGGAGTAGCATTATAATCCGTGCTTGCGAGCACAAAGTGGCAGGCACATAATCCCCGATATTTCTCTCCCCAGCACTCTGAGATCTGCCATTGAATTGATATGTTCCCCAAACAGATTCTTTCTAAACCCTGAAAGTAATGGCAGATTTAACGCGGTCAAGCATTGCTACCGACGTGGCTCTATTTATCGGCCCGGAAGGCGGCTTTGATAATGAAGAGACAAAATATGCGGGCACATGGAATAATCGGGATTTACATGGTGCCTAGAACCCTTAGAACAGAGACTGCTGCGCTGGCTGCAATCACGGCCATCAATACACTTTGGGGCGATCTGTAAAATTCGATTACTTATGCACCAGTCAGGTCACGTTTTCATATGTAAAAATGCTGTACTGGCTCATCAAAATTTGCTCGATCGCATCCAGATTAGGAATACTGGTGATCTCTCCCTCTACCAATATCTGATTGAGAATGAGCGGTGAACTGATATTGGCATTTTTCACTGCGCTGATGCTTGCCTCATTGAAGTCTATAGAGTGCGGAACCCCGGAAATCTGTAGCACATAAAAAGGTATTTTTTCAATGTAGTTGATTGACTTCATAACCAAGAAATATCCGCTGCTTGTGCTTTCAGCAACATAGTGCAAATCGCCCGCAACCTCAAACGCCAACGCAGGTAACTTGCGCTTTTGCCAATCCAAGTAACCCAATAACCATTTGGGAGAGTTTTCGTAAGGAGTAGGTTTCACCGCTGTCAGGACCTGCAGGATAATGCTGTCTGGCAGCAACAAACTGACACCTTGCAGCGGCACAATAAGGCCTCGAACCCGCCTTTGCTCCTCAGCCATTAATGAGCGTCCTGCTTTTCCTCAAGCATTTGATTGACATGGGCAAGCAGATCGACTTCTTGGTAGGGTTTGCCAAGGTAATGATCGACACCAATAGCTTCAGCACGTTCCCTGTGCTTCGCACCTGTACGGGATGTAATCATTAAAATCGGAATATTTTTGTAACGCTCATCATTTTTCATCTGAGCCGCAAGTTCGTAACCGCCCATGCGAGGCATTTCAATATCAAGCAGCATGGCATCGGGCACAATCTCCTCCAGTAATGCGACTGCTTCAACACCATCTCTTGCGGTCACTACCTCCATATCATATCGTTCCAACAGACGCGTGGTTACGCGACGAACTGTAATGGAATCATCAACAACCATAACCCGGATATCAGCCTTTTGCCGAGATTCAACCGGCTCGGCTTTTGGAGCTTCTGGCAGGCCATGGGACGCAGCAACCGTTCGCACAAGAGCTGGAACATCAAGAATCAGCGCCACGCGCCCGTCACCCAGAATAGTCCCACCAGACACTCCATTTACCGAGCTAAGCTGAGCACCAAGTGACTTAATCACAATTTCACGACGCCCGACAATTTCATCGACATAGAATGCAATACGATGCTCACCCACTTGCACAAGTATGAGGGTAGGCTTCATATTTTCATCATGCATCGTCATCGTTCTTCCCAGTATTTTTCCGAGTGATGCCACCTGATAGTCCTCGTCTCCATATTGATAAGTCTGCTCTCCCGGCGTAGCCGTTATTTCCTTGGCTTTGTCATGGGTAATTCGCGAAATACCCTCAATGCTGCCCAAGGGTAAGGCATAGAGATCATGCACAACGCCAACCAGTAGCGCTTGGCTAATCGCCAATGTAAACGGCAAACGAACCGTTATAGAGGTACCCTGTTCAACCATGGATTCAATCTTTAGCAGTCCGCCTAATCGCTTGATTTCACTATTGACGACATCCATGCCGATACCATGACCGGCGATCTGGCTGACTTCATCGGCGGTACTGAACCCGGGATGTACTATCAGCTGCATGATATCCTCATCCGTCATATCCGCATTTTTAACAATAAGCTCCCTAGCCTCCGCCTTGCTTCGTATGGCTGTCGTATCAAGGCCACCTCCGTCATCGGACACCTGTATGATAATTTCTCCGGCTTCGCGGCTCACGGACATGGTAATCGTACCGACCTCGGTTTTACTGCGGGCAGCTCTGACCTCGGGTGACTCAATACCATGAGCAATAGAATTACGAAGCATGTGCTCTAACGGTGAGATCATACGATCAAGAAGACGACGATCCATTTTTTCATTAGCACCAATCAACTTGAGCTCGGCTTTCTTACCCAGCTGCTGACAGGTCTGGCGAACAATACGGCGTAACCGGGGAGCCATAGTGGCTGCAAATGGCACAACCCGCGCTTGCATCAGGCGCTCCTGCAGTTCGGTGTTCACGCGCCCCTGTTGGAGTAAAAGAAGCTCGGTATCCCGGCTCAGATCACCGAGAATATCCTGCAGACTGCCAAGATCACCAACACTCTCCATGAGGCCTTTAGATAATTGTTGTAATTGAGAATAACGATCCATTTCCAACGGATCAAAATTATCATTCTCATCTGCAAACTGACTATCTCTTTCATGCCTGAATAAAATCTGCGCTTCGGTTTCAATTTCCATTTGACGTAACTGATTCCTTAGACGAGTTACCGTCTGATCCAATTCATTTAAACTGAACCGGAAAGTATTACTTTGTTGTTCAAGCCGCGAGCTGAAAATATTGGATTCACCTGCAAGATTAACCAAATTATCAATCAGGTCTGATCGAACACGTATGGACCCGTGTACAGCCTGAGATCGATCATGTTTATTTTTACCCGTATCAATGCCTTTACCACCCTGATCTTCTGCCATAGCAACGATATTTGCCAACGATGTTTCTTCTGAAGCGGACATTGTCCTTGACAAAGGTTCCCTTGGAATTGCCGAAGAAATACTATTATCATTTACCACGGAGTCAGTAGCAGATAACAATGCGGTGCTATCTGTATTCGATATCTCAATAGAATCAATAGTGTCTGATTGCGTTTCCTGATTGTCGCCGGCCTTTAATATAGTTCGATGGGAAGCAGCTTCATTATTTTCCTCGGCACCCATTGACGGCTCAACAGAGTGCTCACTCTTTCCCTTTCTTAGAGCCTCCAGTGCGCTGAGATTTGATTCATCCGGCAATATATTCTGTCCGTTTTCCCTGACCGCTTCATACATGAATTGAAGCTCATCACGAACACCAAAAAGTACGTCAAAGACCTGACCTGTAATTTCTGTATGTCCATCAACTATGGAGACAAGCAGATTTTCAAGCTCATGCCCCAGATCACCGATGCCACTAAAGTCAACCATTCTGGCACCGCCCTTAAGCGTATGAATATCACGTTGCAGCTGAACAACATAGTTCATATTGTCGGGCTCCTGCTGCCAGTCATTTAGTATCATTTCCATTGAAACGAGCAGCTCCGCTGCCTCTTCAATAAAAATTTCCAGTATTTCCGGAGCTATTTTTTCATCATCTTGACCCGGATCGGGTTCCACTTCAGGAGTGACTTCCAAAGTCGATTTAGCCTGAAGTTCCGCTTCCATTCCGCTCAGATCATCAAAAATTAAAGCATCGGCGACAGACGGAGATTCAACGTCAGTCGGCAGATCTGTCTCCATTAAGCTATGTAAATCCTTCAGTGAAGAACTGATTTCTTCTAATGCACTTTGATCCTGACGCTGTAATGCGGTCTGGTATCCATTTATTAAGGAAGGATCGTAAGACTTCATGTAATCGCGATATTTGGAGTTCACTTCATCAAGCAGCGATTCATCCAGAGAAAAAGTCCCCTCGCCACTATTAATAGCATCCAAAAGCTGCCGAACCTGGTCCAAAGAACGTTGCAACAATGCAATTAATTGCTCATCAGCCGCTTGTTCATGCTCTCGGAGAGATACAGCAAGGGACTCAAACACTTCAAATATATCCTTGATATCATGTGCACCAGCAGTCGTCAGCCCTCCATGCAAGGTGTGCAGTGCACGAATATGATCTTCTTCGAACAAGCACTCTCCTCTGCCAGACCTGCATCGCATTATAAAATGAGAAAGTGTTTGCAAATATGATGTGGTTTCACTGGTATAGATTGTCCGCAACTCATCCGATCCCAGCAACCCCCCAAGCAGAGGCGATTCTCCGACTGAGGCCGGCAATCCATCAACCGGAGACTTTGGGGGAGAATCGGCCGCCTCCTCTTCCGGCAAGGACGATGCCTGTTGTTCCTGATTTATGAAAGCCTTAGCCCTGAGTTTTCCGGTCGCCAGACGACCTGCGTCAGATGATATGATTTCATATCTGGTGTCTGGAACAGAACCATCTCTAAGAGATGCGATCATTTCAGGGAGCGTGTCTATAGCCTCACCAACGACTTTCAACACTTCGTCGCTTGTCGGAATCGTCTTATCTATAACGTGATTGAGCAGGTTTTCCAATGCCCAGGAAAACTCTCCAATCTGTATGGCACCCACCATGCGACCACTACCTTTGAGCATATGAAAAGATCTTCTGATCGTGACAGGAGCATCTGAACCTTGAACATTGCCTTTCCATACAGGATAACAACGTTTTAACTCATCAAGCACTTCCTCCGCTTCTTCAAGAAAAATCCCGATTATTTCGTCATCCAGATCATCTCCCAGCAAACCACCGGATTGTGGCTGGGACTGCTCATCCGGCACGGCTTTTATCTCATCAGAGGCGCCCCCGACCCTATCGCTACCCAATGTGGCTTCGGAGGCAATTTCTATCTCTTCCAGAGGTGGATCAATATCATCAACTTGTATCTCTCCTTCAATTTTCGGTCTGCTGTCAGAGCCCAAACCAGCACGGACTCTTGCCATCACTTCTTCCTCAGACTCTACGGGTGGAGCAACATCTATCTCTTCAATGTCAGCAACCTGTTCATCAACTTCTTCTACACCTTCACCCTCCAGCCCCATATCCCACAAGGTCTCCAGATCAATATCCGGGCTGCCCTCTTCGATCAAAAGCTCTTCAGCCTCAACCGGGTCATCTGACTCAACCTCTTGCAGCTCCTGAACGACTACATCCAGATCCGCCTCCGAATCAGCAGATATCTCAGAAAGCTCAAGCTCCAGTTCTTCCGATAGTACACCAGAGTTATCACTTCCAGCCGCTTTCTCCAGAGAGGCCGGCTCGTCTCTAGCCTCTCCTATTGAATCTGAACTATCAGCACCAGTGATATGAGCTGACCGTACTGGATACCCAAGTGACGCTAAAGATTTTTCAGCGAGGTTAAGCGCCTGCTCATGATAAGGAAGGTCCTGCACTACAGCATCAAGATAATAGTCCACACTGGCAATCGCATCCGCCAAACTGCTTATTTCTTCATCGGCAGGGTCTTTTTTCGCGAGAACCAGTTCCTTGTCAATATAGCTCCTGATTCTTGATACGATCTCACTTGCCCGTAAGTGTGAAACAATTTTCAGGGCACCGGCGATCTGCTGTAACAGGATATTGACAGCACCCAGCTGATTACGCTCAGCATCAGGATGCTCGGAAAAAGCAGCTATAACATCTTTTACGCTGCTCATGTTGATGGCTGACTCTTTGATAGCAGTCAGAGTCACATCCGGCATGGTAGCTGACGAGTCAGTCGTGGCCATTTCATGCCCTTTCGGTAGCAGGGCATATAACCGCGACTCAATCTGAATAATCAGGTCAGGCAAGCCGGAAAGTTGCTCGGCATCTGACTCACTATCATCCGCAGTAAATTCCTCGACCTTCCTGCAGTAGTCATTCAACGGATCTTGCAGGTCGGTATGACCAATCATGACGATGGCTCCGGCCGCATTCCTGAGCGACTGTACCATATACTTCAGCTTGCCATAATCATATTCCCCCGTGCGGTGATAAGTATCCAGTATACTCCGAGCATACTCAAGCTCTTGGATAATCCCGGCAGTCACGGTCTCCATGACATTCATGCCAAGACCAGCCAATTCTTCACGCACACGCTGCAAATCCGCATCTTGAGGCAGGTATTCGCCTAATCGGAATGCCGTTCGGATATCGTCAACGCGCCTACCTTCCGATGACGCAGTCGCCACATGATATAGCAACATGCGTATTAAATTGTCGGGTTCCTCTGCGGAAAGATCTTTCTCACCCGAATCAATAATCTCCTTAGAAATCCGATCAATCCGGCCGAACATATTGTTGATCGACAAAATATTCTGCTCAAATCCTTCATCACGTACTGCCTCGGCCATAGCAGCCCCAATCCAGTAAATCTGCTGGATTACTTCTGAACTGGCAGCTTGGTAATACTGCTCAAACAAGGAAATAACAGAATCTAGCGACTGCCTGACATCCCTGTTGTGAAAAAATCCGAGCATTCCTAGATGAACCCTATAACGGGTGTCCCTGACCAATGACTGTAAATCCTGATCAGATTGCATATTCAATTCAGGTCGAATACCCGTGATCTCAGGAGTGAACAATGACTCGGGCAATAAGGCCGGTAATCCATGGGCACCGCGTAACTCATTGACCAGCGGTAAAAAGATGATAGCTGCATCCACCTGACCGGACTGAATACGGTTAAAATAGCTTGGAAGCTGCAGTATGGCCCGCATCAGTGCGTCAAATGCAGTCTTGCGCTCAACCTTGTCATCTGTCGAGCTAACCAGCGCATCAAGCAGACCATTCATTTCCCCAACCAGAACTGAAGCTCCCTCTAGCTGCAGCATTTTTAATGTGCCATGTACCTGTCTCAGCACAGGCTGGCAGCTTTTCAACAGCTCGATATCTTCGGGATTATCGCTCTCAGCATATGCTTCAAAGGCTGATTTTGCTTTATCAAGTGATTGATTAAGCTCACTCTTGACCCAGTTCAAGGGTGTAATTTGCTGGTTGGTACCCGGATCAATCATGATCTTGAAAAGTAGTGTCGCTATCAGGTGCCGATTATCAGTCGGGCAAGCGGAAGCCCGATACCTGTTGCTTAAGATTTTCGGCCATGCTCGCAAGCTCCCCGATTGAACTGGCTGTACTGCTGGTACCTTGGGAGGTCTGACGCGTTACATCCCCAACCAGGAGCATGGATTTGGAGATCTTGCCGGCGCCTTCGGCATATTGACTGGCTGCCTTTGAAATTTTATTAATCAGTTCAGCCAAGCGATTGGAACCCTTCTCAATCTCTTCCAGAGCAGTTCCCGCGCTCTCGGCACGCTGCGCACCTTTCACTACCTCAGCTGTGGTTTGCTCCATTGAGGCTATAGCTTCGTTGGTATCCGCCTGGATCGCAGTTACAATATTTTCAATCTGCTTTGTTGCATTTGCTGATCGTTCAGCAAGGCGCTGTACCTCATCCGCAACCACTGCAAAACCGCGCCCGGCTTCCCCTGCCGACGACGCCTGAATGGCTGCATTAAGCGCGAGGATATTGGTCTGGTCAGCAATATCATTAATCAGTCGAACAATATCGCCAATCTCCTGAGAAGATTCGCCTAGTCGTTTCAGGCGTTTTGAGGTTTCCTGAATTTGCTGACGAATACTGTCCATACCATTAATGGTATCCCGCACCGTCTCACCACCTTTATACGCGATATCAATTGAGCTCTTGGCCACACCAGCAGAGTATCCGGCCTCGGTAGATATTTCTTCCATTGATTTTGCCATTTTCGTAATTGACTGCGCTACACTACCGACGTCTTTAGCCTGCTGCTCACTGGCTTGCGCAAGCTCGTTAGTGGTCGTCAGCGTCTCCTGCGTTGCACTTGTTACCTGAGTTGCCGCTTTGTTAATAGTAGATACCAGATCACGCAGCGTCTCAATGGATGAGTTAATCGCATCAGCAATTGTGCCGGTAAATGCCTCATCCACCGATGCCTCCACGGTTAAGTCACCATCCTGAAGAGGCTCAAGTTCATCCAGCAAACGTAATACAGCCATATTTTGAGATTGAACCTGCATGGCAGCCTCTGTCTGGCGTGTTGTCGCTTCCTGTGTGCGCCTCTTGGAGTCCAGCAACATTAGCATACCTAGGATAATCAGAATTACGGCAGCAGTACCAGCGGCAATATAGCCATTGCGTGTAGTAAAAAGCCCTGTCTCGCCTCGGGCACGGTAGGAGTCGGCCAGCGCATTCAACTGACCAAGCAGACCCTGGCTATCTTCAAAAATCTGTGAGGCCGCCTCACGAACTTGGAAAAACCGGGAGATCCCGTCCATGATGACCGGTACATTGCTCTCGTGTTCGCTAAATACGGAGTCCACTTCCTCAAGCAGCGCGACAATCGCCTCATCCGTTAAAGGCTGGCGGTTCTCATCACTGTCCTGACCCCTCATGATATTCAGACCGCCTCTAAAGGCGGCGGTCCATCTAGCAAAGTCATTCGCTGCTGTTGCACTACCTACCCCCCCCCGCAACGCTTCAGCAAGACGTGATGTCATGCGCTCCGCATAGGTCAGCTGAAGCGATGCAAAATAAATCTGCTGAGCACTCTCACCGGCCTCCACCATGAGACCGAGCACTTCATCCACCACGACCTGCAACGCAGGACTTGCAAGCTTAAAACCTTCGGCATCTTCCCGGATCCCTAGTATTTCTTCCGTACTGTCAACGATCAAATCTGCATTTGAACTCACAGGAGACCATACAGAACTTAATGCATCAAGCTGATCTTGAAGATCAAGGGGGCTTGCCGGCAGACCGGTATCTTCTCTGCCTTGCCTAAGCTGCCGAAGATTAAGATCGAATTCACCCACCTTTTCTTCAAGGGCATCAAATGCGTCCGCATTGCCTGATGAAGCCTCCGAGGCGATGCCCGGCAGTTGCTGTGATATGAGCTTTAATTGGTCCGTCAATGAAATATACTCACTCCGGTAAGCCTCATTTTCCAAGACCTTCTGGAAAATCACCACTGTAGCAACCAAGGATACAACCAGAAGCACAAACAATACAATGTTCTGAATCCCCCTTAATCCCTCCATACCCCGTATATTCGCCAGACGATTGGTGCTGGTATTTCCCATGTCGAACGCCATGCCTTTATCTCCTCCGAGTCATTAGTATTAATTGATACTTACCCTTAATCTGACGTGAGGTCATCTGTTTTCAAGCAGCAGCCTGCATAAATCCTGTTTCATTTATCAGCTTCTCCACTTCCATAGCGTGGAAAACCGTCCCTTCTTTTTCAAAGCTGCCGCTTAGTACCGACTTTAAGGGTTCTAACATATCCGTCATTTGAATGTCGGTACGCGCATCGACAGGGAAACGGCGCACTCCATATGCTTGGTCAATGATAAGTCCCGAACGCACCTCTTGGAACTGCACAACTAGGATAAGCGAATGTTTGGAGCGCTCTGTTGCGATATTAAACAGAAAATCCCCAAAGTTCACGATCGGCAGTAACTCGCCGCGGACATTCGCAACGCCCATCATCCACTTTCTGGTGCCTGGGACAATCGTAATTTCCGGCAGCGTAAGCAACCCGTAAACATTGCGCTCGTCAACGAGGAGTTGTACTTTACCCACACGAAATGAAACCGCTCGCCAATAGTCACGCCGATCCTCCTCAGTAGCAAAATTCACCACATGACGGCGGCCCCGCTCCTCATACGAGACCAACTGCTCAAACGGTGACAAGTCAGCCATGATTACGCCGCGGAAAGTACTTTATCAGTTGCCGCAGTAATCGCATCAGCATCCACGGGCTTGACCAGATAGTCTGTGGCACCCTGACGTCTAGCCCATTCCATGTCGGTCTGCTGATTCTTGGAGGACATGACAATAACAGGTATGGACGAGGTATCAGGATTAGCACTTATCTCGCGAGTCGCCTTGAATCCATTCATATCCGGCATAACGATATCCATAAAAATAAGATCCGGTTTTTCGGACACGGCTAATGCAACACCTTCAGTGCCATTACCGGCTGTAAGCACCGTGTGTCCCTTACCTTCCAGTATGCCCTTTACAATGGCAATATCCGTTGGCGAGTCATCTACCATTAATATCCGAGCCATAATTACTCCTTCGTCTGGGTTCCCGCGTGCCGGCTGATCGCATCAAGCAGCTCTTTTTTTGTGAATGGTTTAGTCAGATACTGTTCCGAACCCACTATCTTACCTCTGGCTTTATCAAACAAACCATCTTTACTGGATAACATAACAACAGGTGTGGATTTAAACATCCGGTTATTTTTTATCAGTGCGCAGGTCTGATAACCATCTAGGCGAGGCATCATGATATCCACGAATATAATGTCCGGCTTATGGTCAACAATTCTTGAAAGTGCCTCGAAACCATCATCCGCGGTAACCACTTGGCAGCCTGCTTTTTTCAGCAGGGTTTCAGCTGTCCGACGAATGGTTTTGCTGTCATCAACCACCATAACTCGCAGGCTGCTGAAATTGCTTTCTTCCATGCTACCGGTCATTTTTTTCGCTTCTCGGTTTCGGGCAGGCCAAACCCACTGCTAACGTGTTCTGTACAATGCATCAGGAATTGCAGATTCATTCAATTCAGCTACAGTATAGCGCATTAAGCACGCGGCTAGCTGATAAAAACTGTATCATTTGTGACATACATAAACTACGCATCCTCGGTTCTACCCTCACTGATTGTACCTGATCACCAAATATCATTGGCTCAATTATCCGGACTATCTATATGAATATCAAGCACCTGCATGAAGCGCCCAGCCTGACCACAGCGCTAGCAGGTCCCCTTAGAGAGCTTGAAGCACACCTGCTTGAACACCACAACACAATTGAAGCCTGGTTCAGACAACAATGGCACCAGACCGCCCCTCCCTTCTACACGTCAGTTGACATCCGTAATGCCGGTTTCAAGGTCGCCCCTGTAGATACCAACCTCTTTCCGGCCGGCTTCAATAACATCAGCAAGGACTTCGCACCACTATTCATCCAGGCAATTCAGGCAGCAATGGACATTAGCTGCCCGGAAGCCATCAGGATATTGATACTACCGGAAAATCACACCCGTAACGTAAGTTACCTAGAAAGCATCGCCACCCTCCAAGAGTTGCTTGTTCAGGCCGGATATGAAACCCGGATAGGCATCATCCACCCGGAACGGGAAGATCCGTCGGAATTGAGTCTGCCTAGTGGGCGAAGTATCTACCTGCACCCGATAACACGCCGTGGTAATCACCTGTTTGCCGGAGACTTCGATCCATGCGCCATTTTATTAAATAATGATCTCAGCAGCGGTGTTCCCGCAGCACTGGCCGATCTGGAACAGATTATTACACCACCGCCCGATCTCGGCTGGAGCAGTCGGCTCAAGTCCGGACATTTCAATTTCTACCAAATGCTGGCTCTGGAATTTTCCAGACTGATTGATATTGATCCCTGGCTTTTCGACCCCCTGTTTCGCAACTGCGGCAAGCTTGATTTTATGGAGCGCAAAGGAGATGAGTGCCTCGCTGAAAATACCTCTATTCTGCTTTCAGATATCCAAGGGAAGTATAATGAATTTGGTATTGCCGCAACACCATACGTTGTCATCAAGGCAGATGCCGGTACTTACGGCATGGGCGTAATGACGGTCCGGTCACCTGACGAAGTGATAGGATTGAACAGAAAACAACGCACCCGGATGTCAAAGTCCAAAGGCGGCAACATGATAAGCAAAGTAATTTTGCAGGAAGGTGTACCGACTTACGAAACTTGGAGTAAGTCAGATGCCGTAGCCGAACCAGTCGTTTATATGATAGACCGATATGTGGTAGGTGGCTTTTACCGGGTACATACCAGACGTGGCGCAGAAGAAAACCTTAATGCGCCAGGTATGCACTTCGAACCGCTGGGATTTGAAGAACCCTGCAATACGCCGGATCCATATCGTGACCCGGACACTACTCCGAACCGTTTTTATACCTACGGCGTTATCGCAAGGCTGGCATCACTTGCCGCATCCAGAGAAATTGCCGAAGTACGTGGCAAACAGGGCATATGACGAAACAGCTTGGTATTGTGATGGATCCCATTGAGGGGATTAACATCGAAAAAGATAGCAGCTTTGCCATGCTGCTGGAGGCTCAATACCGCGGCTGGCAAATACACTACATGCAGCAGTCCGACATCACCCTCAGAAATAACACTGTTATGGCAAATACCCAGCAGCTACATGTAGAAGACAACCCTGACCAGTGGTTCAGACTGTCCCAACCGAAAAATTCCGCTCTGGGCGACTTGGATATCATTCTGATGCGCAAAAATCCCCCGTTTGATATGGAATTTGTTTACACCTCCTACTTGCTTGAGCTGGCCGAGGAGCAAGGCAGCTGGGTGATTAACCGACCAACCGGCCTGCGTGATTATAATGAAAAACTTGCTACTGCTTGTTTCCCACAGTGCTGCGCACCAACGCTCGTGGGACGCAGGCATAGAGACTTCATGGAATTCCTGACTACCCATAAATGCATCGTCACCAAACCTCTGGGCGGAATGGGCGGGGAATCAGTATTTATAATACATGAGCACGACCGTAACCGAAACGTCATCATTGAAACCCTGACCGATCAGGGCAGACGCTTTGCGATGGCCCAGCTTTACCTGCCGGAAATTGCATTCGGAGACAGGCGGGTTCTTCTGATTAACGGAGACCCGATACCATATGCTCTGGCCAGAATACCCTCGGCAAACGACAATCGAGGGAATCTGGCCGCCGGAGCAACCGCAGAAGGAGTGAAGCTAACTGAACGTGACCACTGGCTATGCAAACAGGTAGCACCAGCGCTACGCGACCGTGGACTGGTTTTTGTCGGCTTGGATATCATAGGCGACTACATTACAGAGATCAATGTAACCAGCCCAACCTGCATCCGTGAACTGGACAGAATTTACGGCATTAACATTGCCAGCATACTATTTGACTTCATCGAAAAACAACTTGCTAATGCCTAGATTTGTATTGTTTTGCATTTACCTTACTCTGATTCTTTCAGGCTGTGATAAATCACAAGTACACCATCGTCAGATACCGGTATTCGGTACTATTGTGGATATCCAAGTCTGGCATGAGAATGAATTCCTAGTACAGCAGGTATTCTGGCGCCTTGAGCAGGATTTTCAAACCATGCACAGAATCTGGCATCCTTGGGAACCCGGACCGATTAAGCGCACTAATCAGCTATTACAGTCAGGCGAATGGTTCACAGCACCTACCTCAGTGCTACCGATGTTATATGAAGCACGCCGGCTTTCACGACTTTCACAATACTATTTCAGTCCGGTTATCGGTCGCCTAGTTGAGCTATGGGGATTTCACAGGCACGACCCTGAACAACCTTTTATTCCGGATATGCAGCTTATTCGCGAGATACAACGCGATATCCCAACTGTTGAAGACATTGAATTTGACAATATCAGGCTTCGTGGTCACAATACCTACCTGCAGTTTGACCCTGGTGGAATAGCCAAAGGCTACGCAGCTGGCTTGGCTATGGATACTCTGAAGGCCTATGGTATCCAGAATGCGCTGATTGATGCCGGCGGTGACCTGAGCGTTATGGGAAAGAAAGGTAATAGTCCGTGGTCTATAGGTATCCGGCACCCAAGAGGACAGAAAGTGCTGGCGAGCCTGCGCAGCATGTCCAATGAAAGTATTTTCACATCGGGTGACTACCAGCGTTATTACCTTGATAATGGTGAAAGAGTACAGCATATCATTGACCCGTTTAGCGGCAAACCGGTCAGCCATACTATCGCCGCCACCGTTATTCACAACAATGCAGCAACCGCAGATACGGCAGCCACCGCCCTGATGGCGGCCGGTAAATCAAACTGGGAAAAAGTCACCTCCTCAATGGATGTTTCAAATGCCATGCTATTGACGCATGAGGGAGAACTACACATGACTGCCGCGATGAACGACCGAATCACACTACATCATGCACAAGACTACAAAGTATATATTCATTGATGGTGTTTTTATAATTCAGTAAGATCTGAATTAATCAGAGTTTCCTTACAATGTCATCAGTCTTGTTGACCCCCGCCGTTACCCCTGGCGACAGACTCGGCATGACGCTTTTCCTTGGCGCCATGCTGCATGGCCTGCTTATTCTTGGAATCAGTTTTGCGACACCGGAACCTGATAAAGCCGACCCTTTGCCGACCCTGGATATTATTCTGGTGCAGAACAAATCAATTAAGGCTCCAGAAAAAGCCGACTACCTTGCACAGGCCAACCAGCAGGGAGGCGGTACCTCGAAAGAAAAGATTCATCCCAGCAAACCTGTTAAAGGCCCTTCGCTAATTCCAAATAATAGCATCTCAGCGGTTCTCCCCAAACCCGCTCCACAAGAAAAAATTATCACCGCCGAGAAAAAGCAGATCACCAGCACAAACGGACAGGATATTATCCTGTCTCAGCCCAATAAAAAGCCCGAAAAAAAAATAAAGAAAGTCAACGACACTCAGCGACTTATAAGCCGCAGCCTTGAGATAGCCAGCCTGACAGAAGAAATCAATCGAAAAATTCAACACTATGCCAGCCGACCCAGAAAAAAGCATATTAATGCCAGTACCCGTGAGTTTGCCCCGGCAGCCTATATGGATGCCTGGACAAGAAAAGTAGAACGAATCGGAAACCTCAATTACCCGGATGAAGCACGCCGCCAAAAACTGTCGGGTATGCTGCAATTAACCGTAGGCATCAATAAAGATGGTACCATTCATGCCATCATTCTCAAGCAGTCCTCTGGATATACTGTTCTGGACGATGCCGCGAAACGGGTAGTTCGCTTGGGCGCACCTTATGCAAAAATCCCAGATAGTGTCCGGGAAGATGGCGAACCCGTTGACATCCTTTACATCACGCGCACATGGGAGTTCTCCAGCACCAACACATGGCATGACCGTGGCTCCTAGAGCCTCTCTGCGGTCATCAGGCACTCTACTCCTTGCTATCGTCCACCATGAACATGAATAAGATTAGGAATTACACCGTTGGTTCCAGATAGCGGCCCCCTATTCTTGCTATAATGCTGTTATGAAGCATCATCGTACAATTCGCAAGCAGTTACTGACCTATAGGTCGAACATCATCAAAGCACCACCCGCCGACGCCTCGCAAACCTGCAACGAGCGCGGGCACATTGACAAGCAGAACAGAAGGACGCGAGCGGAGTGTGAGTGTATCGCTTGTGGTCATCGAGACAGTGCGGATATCAACACGGTATTGAAAATAATGACCTTCGGGCACAGCACTACTGTATGTGGGAGCGGCAAGGCCACCGGATTAGTGAAGCGCAAAGTCAACCGGGCCTACTTAAGGTCAATAGTATAGCTCCCAATAAGATACTGTATCCATGACTTCACAAATATCCCTGATGAATCATTTCCTGATCGCCATGCCCGCCATGGCTAATTCTTACTTTGAGCATACGGTCAGCTATATCTGCAACCACGATGAAACAGGTGCCATGGGCTTTATTATCAACCGCCCTGTCGGTATCGCCATTCGGGATTTACTCGATCAGGCCGATATCAAATCCGGAAAAGACACCTCAAAATATGGCAATCCAGTTTATTTCGGTGGACCGGTGGAATGCGAACGTGGATTCGTACTGCACTCCGGCAAAGCACAGTGGGCTACTTCCATGCCCGTCACCGAGGAACTAGCCATTACAACGTCGCTTGATATTCTGGAAGCCATCGGCAAAGACAAAGGACCGGACAGATTCCTCGTGTTACTCGGCTATGCAGGCTGGGGACCTCGGCAATTGGAAGATGAGATGCTTGAAAATACTTGGCTATCCGCGCCTGCGGACATGGATATTATTTTTCAACCTGACTGCACCCGAAGCTGGCAACAGTCCGCACAGATCATCGGCATTGACTTGCAACAGATATCCCTCCAGGCAGGACATGCCTGAATCGGCGGAAAGCTCTCTTTGCCAGAGAACAAGTGGCACCTACCTGGCTTTTGATTATGGCCAGAAGCACTTAGGCATTGCCGGCGGTCAGACGATTACCGGTTCAGCCGGCCCAATCAAAACCATATCGGTTGCCAAAGGCATCAACTGGTATCATATTGAGCAGATTGTTAGAGAGTGGAAACCTATAGGACTGATCATTGGCATACCTTATACCGCCGACAGTAAACGCACATCACATATCAAACGCATACATCGCTTTATCTCGGATATGGAATCACATTTTCAGCTACCCGTCTTCCCTGTTGATGAGCATCTAAGTTCATACGCCGCCAGAGACTTGCTATCTCAATCAGCACACAAGAAAATGCGCACACTTGACGATACGGCTGCCGCCGTGATTCTGCAAACCTGGTTTGATAGTCATGACGATAACGACTGAGTACGACATAACCACCGCACTGGAAAACCTCGCTCAGTCATTAACCATCCGCTTATCTTCCAAGCAAACCCCCGCCATCATTGGCATACACACGGGAGGAGTCTGGGTTGCCGAATATCTGAAACAACGGCTATCAGGAAAGATTCCTTTAGGCACCTTGGACATATCCTTTTATCGCGATGATTTCTCGCGTGTCGGCATCAATCCTGAGGTACGTCCGTCACAAATTCCATTCGATATTGATGACAGGCATATCATTCTGGTTGACGATGTACTTTATACGGGGCGGACCATTCGTGCGGCCCTCAATGAAATTTTTGATTATGGACGACCCGCCTCAATTCTTCTGGCTGTACTGATAGAACGTGATGGTCGACAATTGCCCATCACCGCTGACTGCGTAGGCGACAGGATCGCACTACGGGAAGACGAGCAAATCAAATTATCCGGCCCTTCGCCACTCAACCTGGAGGTGGTCAAACTTTCATGAATCATCCATTGCAACCGGACCAAGCAGGCAGCCTGAAACATTTTCTCACAATAGAAGGACTTAAGCGTGAGATATTAGTATCAATTCTTGATACCGCCGAACCCATGACCGAAGTCACTGACCGCAGTATCAAAAAAATTCCGTTATTAAGAGGCAAAACAGTAGTCAATCTGTTTTTTGAACCCAGCACTCGCACACGAACAACCTTTGAGCTCGCCGCCAAGCGTCTCTCAGCCGATGTACTGAATATCGCCGTGGATACCTCGGCAACAATCAAAGGCGAATCACTACTCGACATGCTGAGGAATCTCGAGGCCATGCACGTTGATATGTTTGTGGTTCGGCATCCCCAAAGCGGGGCCGCCCACTTCATTGCACAGCATGTTGCACCTCACATTAGTATTATCAATGCAGGTGACGGTCGCCATGCACATCCGACGCAAGCCATGCTCGATGTCTTTACAATTCGGCGACATAAACCAGACTTTGGTGCACTTCGGATAGCTATCATAGGTGACATACTCCACTCCCGAGTGGCGCGATCTCAAATTCATGCTCTCAATACCCTGCTAACGGGGGAAGTCAGAGTCATTGCACCCAAAACCCTGTTGCCTGTTGATGTCGAATCACTTGGCGTCAAGGTTTTCTACAATCTGCGGGCAGGCCTGAAAGGCGTCGATGTAGTCATTATGCTTCGCCTGCAACATGAACGTATGCAGGCAGGACGCCTGCCGAGCGAGCATGAATACTATCATCGTTATGGCCTGACACGGGACCGGCTGCAGCTTGCCAAACCGGATGCGCTCGTCATGCATCCTGGCCCGGTTAACCGAGGCGTGGAAATATCATCATCGGTGGCCGACGGTTCACAATCAGTTATTCTTGAACAAGTAAGTCACGGTATTGCCATTCGCATGGCAGTTATGTCCATGGCACTGGACCGAACCCGGGCAGCATCATGACCAGTGTCCGAATCATCAGGAACGGGCGAATCATAGACCCTGCAAACCATGAAGACACCGTACGCGATCTACATATTGATACCGAAGGCTGGATTAGCCGCGACTGTCCCGACGAAAACATTATCAGCCCCAACGCTATCATTGATGCCTCCGGCAAATGGGTAATACCTGGCCTGATAGACCTGTCTGCGCGTTTCCGCGAACCGGGACATGAGCATAAAGCAGACATCCATCACGAGTCTCTGGCCGCGCTTTCCGGAGGAGTGACTTCAGTCTGTATCCCGCCCGATACCAACCCGGTGATAGATAGTCCGGCGGTCGTCGATCTGATCAGACAGAAATGCAGAGGCCGCACAGTACCACGTATATTTCCCCTTGGTGCAGCAACAGTTGGTTTGAAGTCAGCTCAATTAAGCGAGATTGCCGCATTGAAAGATGCGGGCTGCATAGGCATCAGCAATGCTGACATGCCAGTTCCGAACAACCAGATGATGAGAAACATCATGGACTACTCCGCAAGTCATGGCATGAAGATCTTTCTGGGCACTCAAGAGAGAGACCTTGCCCGATGTGGTTGTGTACATGAAGGATTCATCGCATCACGCATGGGGCTGGCTGGAATTCCGGCAGCCAGTGAAATTATCTCCATTACCCGAGACCTCGCCTTGATCGAGACAACCGGTGTTGAGGCACATTTCTGCCGCTTATCAACTGCCCAAGGCATCGAACTGATCAAAAGTGCCCAGCAACATGGCCTGCCCGTCACCGCCGATGTCGCCGTGCACCAGCTCTTTCTGACCGACAATGACATCGGTGGTTTTAACAGCAACATGCATGTATTACCTCCGCTACGCACCAGGAGAGATCGTGATGCACTGAGGCAAGGCATAATTGACGGCGTTATCACCGCTATTTGTTCTGACCATCAACCACACGAGGCAGACGCCAAACTTGCCCCATTCGCTGAAACCGAACCCGGGATGAGCACCATGGATACGTTTCTGCCACTTATCCTGAAATTAGCCACAGACAATATCATCCCGCTAAAGGCCCTGATTAAATGCTGTACAAGCCACCCAGCCAAAATAATCAGCAAGAGCTCCGGCAGCCTTTCACCAGGTTTCGCCGCTGACATCGCTATCCTTGACCCAGAACCCGAATGGATTTACAACACCGATAACGGACTGAGCCGAGGCAAAAATTCCCCTTTCAACGGCTGGCTTTTTACCGGGAGAATCAGCCACACACTGCTGGCAGGAAAACTCTGTTACCGACGCAATTTACCAGAACATGGCCCACCTTAAACATCCCGATTCACGCAGCACCATACACATGGAAGACAGTATAGTCATATCACATCATCACTATGACGACAGGCAACATGTGCTGCGGCTACATTGTCCGCAATGCGCATCCCATGCGGTACACGGACAATTTGTACATTTGCAGTGTGATCGATCCCTGCTGCTCAGGCGCCCGTTTTCAATTATGCGCGCCAGACCGGACGAAGGCTGGATTGATCTGCTCTACAAAGAGGTGGGCCAAGGAACAATGTTACTCGCAAAACAGGCAGAAGGTAGCGTCCTCAACTTACTGGGCTCTATCGGTAATCCGTTTATCCTGCATGAAGACAAGCCCATACGAATACTCATTGGCGGGGGAGTCGGGATTCCACCGATGATCTTCGTAGCAGAAACCATTCGTCAGCAGTATCCGTCTGATACCGACATGACTTATGCCTTCATGGGTTCGGAAATATCGTTTCCGTTCACTGTGCTCAACTCGGAATTACCCGTACCCGGAGTCACAGCTCATCATGCAATCGAAGACATGGAAAATATTTCAATACCTTCTAGGCTGGCCAGCCTTAGGTACCTGACAGGTTGTTACAGAGGCCATGTTACCGAGCTGGCCGAAAAATTTCTGCAAACCCTGTCTCCAGAGCGACTCCAAATAGCTGAAATATTTTCCTGTGGTCCCCGGCCTATGCTTTATGCCACCAAGAGGCTTGCCATGAAATATAATATCGACTGTCAAATATCAATGGAAGAATATATGGCATGTGCTACCGGCGGCTGCGCCGGCTGCAATGTAAAAATAACGGGTCCGGACGGCCCTGCCATGAAGCGAGTCTGTGTTGATGGACCTGTATTTGATGCCTCGCTTGTTGAGCTGTAATTCGGCTATTTTCACCATAATATTTCATGCTGTAATATCAAATAGCATATTTGAGCAGCAGCCATAGTCATACTGCTTTTTGTGATTCCAACCGAACGGAACCATCAGAGCAGTGCAGTCTCCCTTCTCAGTGCCGATGCAAGATCACCTTAGAGATAATGTATGGATACGAAATAATATAAAAATTACTTTTTCGGGACTTGGGTTTTCGGTTCTAAATCGAATATGTTTCGCATTTTGGTGACCATAACGTTTAAATTTAATGCCTAGGTTCAGCGGCATTTGAGGCGATGCTTGGCTTTGCAGCAGTAAAAGCAGGTGGCGGGTCAAATGTCCGCTGCAACGAATGATTATTGCATCTCCATCAGTCGTCATACGAAAGCTCGAAAACAACATCATCAAGATAATCGTCTATCTTCGGCTCTTCCTTCACAATCTTATTGATATTCATAACAATTGGTGATTCCGGTTCCGAATTGTCGATGAGCGCAATCACGCACCATCGGCCCGGCTCATCCGATGTCAATGGGACTTCTATCTCATCATTCAGACTGGTGATGATCGAGACCGAACTATCATATCTCGCAAAATTATCATCCTTGGCTAGGGAGCCGAAGAATCTAAAGATATTAGTGGCAATTAAGATTCTCTCGACCTGGCCTAGAGACCCTATTGTGATTATCTCTCTATTATCTCCACCAACATTTCCGACCCCCATATCCTTGCCTAGGTGAATATATGGCTTCCTATTTTTCTTGCCTTTGGACAGGAAAGACACATGCCCGTCTTTTCCGCCATCCTTTGGTCGATAGCACACGTGGATATCAAGATCGACCGCGGCATTCCATTTCAAAGCTGCACGAAGCTTGGTTTTTCCTGCGACATACTCAGATAAATTGAGGCCATTGTGCGGGATAACCGCTGAATCTCCCTGATTGGCAAGTACTGTGTTGGGCAATTCATTTTTCCGAAGTGTCCATTAACTAAACACCCGGCGGTCACGAAGCAAGGCCAGCTGCTTTGAGCATTGAATAGGCGTTATTGATAGTCTGTGACTCTTCATTCGCCATCTCACGGAGCTTTTCACCCAAGCCGACAACTCGGTCGGGGTGATACTCACGAATCTTTTTTCTGTACGCTGCCCTAACCTCATCAGGGCTTGCGGATGGAGCTACGCCGAGAATAGCATAATAGTCCGCCATTGAAGCACCGCCTCTCGCCCTAGGTTCTTCACGCTCCTCCTCTCTCCATTGCCATTGATCCTGCCTTACGCCTACTCGCAGCTTTCCGGAGCTATCAACCCATAGGTCGAACCTGGCTGAGCACGCTGGACATCTTGCACTCGGCCGCTTGAGTGGCAGGCCAACTCGAATTTTTCGGGCACAACCCGGGCAACGGATGATCTGGATGTTATTATCACTTGACGAGGCCGTACCATTTGAACTTGTCGTATGGGATGACTGAGTCTTTGGTTCGTCGCCGAAACTGGATTCGGCGTCCTTCTCTTTTTTTTCTTCCTCTACAGCATGAATCCCCCACAGGAGGCCAAAAAATGCCCCAATACCTGCTCCGGTTTCGCCGAATATCATACCGATCAGTCCAAAAATGGACGCAAAAATGAGTCCCACCAAGATGTGCTTCCAAACCATGAGCAGGAAAATGATTAGTGCGATGACAGCGAAGACCTCCATCAGGTTCTCTGCCCAATTTTCAGTTTTGCGCTCAGCATATTATATGGCATCTATCTGGCGGACCAGCGTAAGCGACGAATCCGACTGCTTTGAACATCGCAGCGCCTCTATTTTCCACACTAAATTATTAATTCTGCCAACAGAAAGCGGACAGATACAAATTTTTCATGCCAAAACCATTCGTTTTTTTCTGGCATTAAGTAATGCAGATAATGCCATAATACAAAAATGGGTTCAGGCAGGGCCAGCTTGATCGTTTTAGCGACTATTTTTTACTCACCCTTATTATTTGGGCAGGTTTACCAATGGGTGGATGAAAAAGGCAAAACCCACTTCAGCGACACGCCGCCCCCTGCCTCATACCAAAGCATGGAAGTGGAGATTAGAACATCTGCGCCGGACACTTCAACCCCCCCATCGACCCCTTCTGTGGAGAACATCCTGAGGGGATATACACAGCGGCGCCAGCAAAAAAAGCAACAGCAAGCCGAGCAGAAACAGAAGCAGGCTTCCATGCAGAGGCAGTGTGCCTCACTACGGGAAAGGCTTCGTTATTATGATGGATACCGCCATCGCCGTACCAATTACAAGGGTAGCACCTATTACTTAAGCGATACTGAAATCAAACAGGAAAAGCAGCAGATTGAGGAAGCCATACGCAAGCACTGCCGGTCATGACATGGCAAATAACTACCATAAAAACATTTTTCGGCACAATGTACCAGAATCAGTCTCTCACTCTTGTTTTCTTCATAAGGCAACAGCCCGGAAGAAGCGCTCAAGGCCAATCTGAAAATCACATAACCCTATTATGCTGCCTTATCTTGCTCTTTTGCATCCCGTGCAGCACGGATAAAGCCGCTGAAGGCCGGATGACCATCACGCGGCGTTGATGTGAACTCAGGATGAAACTGGCAGGCAAAAAACCATGGATGGTCCGGCACCTCCACAATCTCAACCAGCGAATCATCTTCGGAACGACCGGCGATTCTCAATCCTGCCCCGGCAAGGGCATCCAGATAGTCGTTATTTAATTCATAGCGATGCCGATGGCGCTCACTAATCAGCTCTCGACCATACAGAGACTCGGCCAGGCTCCCTGCTTGCAGACGACATCTCTGCGTACCCAAGCGCATTGTACCACCCAGTTCCGAATCCCCGTTTCTGATTTCAAGAACACCATCTGCACCTTTCCATTCCGTGATCAGGGCAATCACCGGATACATCGTGTCTGCATTAAACTCGGTGCTGTGCGCACCACACATGTTCGCCACATTACGTGCATACTCTATAACCGCTACCTGCATACCCAGACAAATACCAAAGTAGGGAATCCGGTTTTCACGCGCATAGGTAACCGCCGCGATTTTACCCTCAACACCCCGATCACCAAATCCGCCAGGAACCAGTAAGCCGTCCATCTGCTCCAGACAACCAATACCATCGATTTCAATAGACTCCGAGTCAATGTAGTGAATATTGACCTCTGTAAGCGTCTTGATTCCCGCGTGGATCAGCGCCTCATTTAATGATTTGTAGGCTTCGGTCAGTTCCACATACTTGCCAACAACTCCAATAACCACCTTACCCGTCGGATTGGCCTTGGCACGGACAACATTTTGCCACTCTGATAAATTCGCAGGAGGCACACTCAAACCCAGTTTCTTAACGACAATATCATCCAGGCCCTGGGCATTAAATACCATAGGAAGAGTGTAGATATCATTAACATCCATCGCCGATATCACCGCCTCTTCTTCAACATTGGTAAACATGGCTATCTTAAGCCGATCCTCATCCGGCAGCCTGTCTTGAGATCGACACAACAGAATATCCGGCTGAATACCAATCGAACGCAATTCCTTTACCGAATGTTGCGTTGGCTTCGTCTTGATCTCTCCCACCGACGCGATATAGGGCACCAGCGTCAGATGAATATAGATCACACGGTCATATCCCAACTCGACACCCATCTGACGTATCGCCTCCAGAAAAGGAAGTGACTCAATATCACCTACCGTACCACCAATTTCAACCAGCGCCACATCAACCTCGCCGGCCCCCACCGCAATACAGCGCTTGATTTCATCTGTAATATGTGGAATTACTTGTACCGTCTTACCCAGATAATCCCCTCTACGTTCCTTCGCAATAACATTGGAGTAAATACGACCCGTTGTATAGTTGTTGCTCTGACGCATGGATGTCCGAATAAAGCGCTCATAATGACCCAGATCCAAATCCGTCTCCGCACCATCCTCTGTCACAAACACCTCTCCATGCTGAAACGGACTCATCGTACCGGGATCTACGTTGATATAAGGGTCCAACTTGATCATCGTCACTCGCAGGCCACGTGCCTCCAGAAGCGCCGCAAGAGAAGCAGCGGCAATACCCTTACCCAATGAAGAAACCACTCCGCCTGTAACGAATATGTAAAGGACCATTAAAAGCTCTCCCCCGATTAAATCACAAACGAAGACAGATTCTGCCCCAATACACGACCTGACTCAATACAAACTCATCTGGCAGCGGTGGAAGCTATTATCCAGTAAAGAATGCTCAAGGGTCATGGATTGAATAAACTGATCCTCGCCCAATCCTTTAAGAAGACAATAAATGAAGTCATGGCACTACAGTCATCTAACTTCCGACACAACTCCTGATGCACAAACGCCACCAAAAGGTCTTCGGCTTGCGCTCGAACCATTGTTCAGCCAACGATAAGTAATTTTTACTCCGGGTTTATAGCCTTTCAACAATTGGCTGGCTTCTGCTTGAAACTAATAAAGTGAAATAACTTTCATCTTAATTTCACCTTTTCGGACATCAGCTGAGTAACCATGACCATTAAATTGGAAGAATATCGGTCCGGGAGGCTTGTCAAAGGTTTTCAGTATCAATTTTTCTTGCCCCCACCCATATTAATGACAGCTGTACCTGGGGTAGTTGGCCAATCAACCCGCTGGTTGAGAACGCGGCAATCCGCCTCGGAGAGCTGAATTCATATGCCCGCTTGGTACCGAGTATTGATCTTTTTATACAGCTGCATGTTGCCAAGGAGGCTGTGGCCTCCAGCCAAATTGAAGGCACTAAAACCAATATAGACGAAGCGCTGCTACCAAAGGAAGAAATAAATCCGGAGCGTAGAAATAACTGGAGAGAGGTCGACAACTATATTCTAGCCATGAATAACACCATACTGACGCTGCAGGAATCTCCACTGTCTTCGCGTTTACTAGAGCGGGCGCACAAGACACTGCTAAAGCATGTTCGTAGAGAAATAAGTCTCCCGATGAGTTTCGCATCAGCCAGAACCGGATAGATGGCAGCAGCCTGGCAGGTGCAACATTCATCCCGCCTTCACACGAACATGTACTCGGACTGATGGGCGACCTAGAAAAGTTCCTTCGCAATACTGATATTCAACTCCCGGAACTCGTCCATATTGCGGTCGTACATTACCAGTTTGAAACCATACATCCCTTTCTGGATGGCAATGGCAGGATAGGCCGACTGCTGATTACACTATATCTTTGTCAGCAGAGGTATCCTCCACCAACCATTGCTGCACCTCTCCACATATTTTGAGAAAAACAGGACTTTCTATTACGAAAACCTGATGAGGGTATGCACCACAACGATATGTCTCAGCGGTCCAAGTATTTCCTGGTCGGGGTGGAACAGACCGCCACCGAGACGGTTAAAACACTGAAATCGTGTTATAGCACCAAAAATCGGCACCAGACACCGGGTACATGATAAGCTCGGAAGAAGGGCTGCCAGTGCGATATTATTAATACAAGATTTGTCAAGCACCCCATAGCCAGCGTGGACCAAGCAGCAACATTCTGTAACTTAAATTACCGACCAGTCGACGAGCTGGTCACCCTAATGTGCGAACATCGCTTTCTTGCAGAAATCACCGGACAAAGCCGCAACAGATTATTTGCATTTCAGCCTTTTAAAGATTTTCAGTCTTCCGGAGTAACACCGAGAATTTCCTTATCGTTTATCCAACCAGTCGCCAATTGCGGGAGGTATGGTCTTTTGTGCCTTGCCGCTGACATAGATGCCGATGTGACCACCCGGAAACGATAGCTCGGAATAGTCCTTGCTACCGACTTTCTTCTTCATTGCCCTGCTTGCGCCTGGCGGTACCAGATGGTCCTGCTCGGCATAGATATTCAGCACCGGCATAAGAATGTTTTTCAATTTAACCTGCATACCACCGATAACAAGGTCATCGCTCATCAGCTTGTTACCCTGGAAAAAATCCTTGATAAACTGACGATAGGCTTCTCCAGCCTGGTCCGGACTATCGAATATCCATTTCTCCATGCGCATGAAGTTCTCCAAGGCATCCGGATCATCCATCAAGTCAATCACACCCAGATATTTCTGCCCCATTAACGAATAGGGCTTCAGATTCAGGAATGTCCAATTCAGCATGTCGCCCGGAATGTTGCCTCGGGTATCCACCAGCAGGTCAACATCGACATTCTGCACCCAGTGGCTCAGCATATTGTCTTTGGTATGGAAGTCGATGGGCGTCACCATAGTAGTAAGGTTTCTTATTTTTTCAGGATGCATGGCGCTGTAGCAGGCACTAAAGGTACCACCCTGACAGATACCAAGCAGATTAATTTTTTCGACACCATGACGATTCCTGAGCACATCAACACAATCATCAATGTAACCGTTAATGTAGTCATCAAGATCCAGATAGCGATCACTTTCGTCAGGGTACCCCCAATCAATCAGATAGACATCCTGTCCTGCGTCCAGCAATCCCCTGATAAGCGAACGGCTTTCCTGCAAGTCTGCCATGTAAGGACGATTAACCAACGCATAAACGATTAGTAGAGGCGTCTTGTTGGTCGCCCTTCTTAAAGACTGATAGTGATAAAGCACTAACTGATCGTCGCGATAAATTTCCTCACGGGGTGTGACTCCAGACGAAACTACACCGATTTCCATCAGACTGTGTACGCCTTTAGCGAATTTTTCATTGAACTGACGGACCTCGTTCAATAGATCCTGCGGTTTGATATTGATTGGATTCATACCTGTCCTCCATTCATATGGTTAATCATTATCCTCCAGCATGGCCTTGGCCTGCTTGATCCATTGCTCCCGTGTAATTTTACCGGTTGCATTGAGCACTTCTTCCAGCTCTTTAACAGATTGCTGACCCATAGCTGCCAACTGCTCCATAGCGGTAATACCCTGCTCATAAAGCCGCTCCTGAATCTTGGGTCCGATGCCCTTAATCCGCGTCAGATCATCTTTCTGCATGGAAACCTTCCCAGATGCAGTCTGCCTTCTCGCTTCAGGTGGCTTTTCAGTCTCTGCTTTTTCCAGTTTATTCAGGCGCTCGCTCAGTGCAGTTAGCTGCTTCCGCAGCTGACGATTCTCACGGCGAACCTGCTGCAGCCTTCTGGATACTGCTTCCAGATCCGTTCGCGTCGGCAGATTCATCGCCTGATATACATCTTCCATCAGCTCGTTGGAAGCCTGCTGGACAGCTACCAAACTATTTACCAAATCTCCATAGACCACCCGGTACTCATCGCTCATGGCAAACTTGCCATAAACATCTTCGTTTACATCAACCCAAAAATCGTATAATCCACGCATGGAATCAATCGGCTGCTGCAGTTCGCCAAGTTTCTTTTTCATGGCCTTGATTGATCGGATGCCCATCCCGGCAAAAGCGATTTTATAAGCCTTGAGTGCCTCCCCATATTTGACAAAGAGTTCTACCAACCGTTGGACTTTTTCCTGTCTTTCGCGGCCATATCCCATTGCCGGCATACCCAGTATTTTATTGAGCTGTTCGCGGGCCTTGCCCGTTTCAGGAAACATCGCCGAACTGAAACCGGGAAACTCCCAGTCCTGAATTGCCAAGCCACGCATCATGGCATCAGCCGCTTCTTGCCAAGACTTCATCATCATACGCTCAAAGCCAAAAATTTCGGGCATATCAACATTAAAACCGGATTTGAGCTGCTTTCTCCATTGCTTGAAACCGGCCTGCACCATGTCCAACCAGCTGTTTACAATTTCTTCACTGGTATCATTGTTACCCGAGCTGGCCTTGTAAAAGGCCTCAGCCATTCGCAGGTAGCTTTTTCCCATATCAGATGTACGCCGCATAAAATCCTTTATCGGTTCAGCTTCATTCGGAGAAAACATCTGCCACCACTGTTCAAAGGCCCCTGGCCAAGGCTGATTCATACCGGAAAAGGGGACCTCCGAAAGGGATGCAAAAGGATTACCCGTCATGGAATTTGCCTGCATCCGGCGCAGCCAGTTTTGCCAGTAATCCTGTTGTGTCTTTACCCAAGCCTGCCCACTTTGCTCGAACCAGCTGGTGTTAGATGAAGCCATTGTTAAATCTCCTGAATAAACCCTTACATTTATGTTGATTTGAGATAATTTAACCAATATATTGTGTGCGATGCAACCATAATAAATGCCAAATCATTAATATAGTTAATAATACAGATCATCTAAGCACATGGAGAAAAAACTATGGACCAGGAAATCGTCATCATCGCTGCCGCACGTACCGCTTTAGGTAACTTTTCTGGTTCTCTGGCATCGGTTTCCGCTGCTGATTTAGGTGCCAACGTCATTCAGTCTCTACTGAAGCGCAGCGGCCTGCGGGCAGAACAGATTGATGAGGTCATCATGGGCCAGGTTCTGACCGCCGGTCAAGGCCAAAATCCTGCACGCCAGGCTTCCCTTAAAGCAGGAGTTCCCGAAACCACTCCAGCCATGACTATTAACATGGTCTGCGGAAGCGGCCTGAAAGCGGTCAATCTGGCCTCACAGGCGATAATGGCCGGTGAGGCAGAAATCATTATCGCGGGTGGTCAGGAAAACATGTCACAGTCCGGTCACCTACTTGCCAATTCACGCGAAGGTAAGAAAGTGGGCCCATGGAAAATGCAGGATACAATGATCGTTGATGGATTATGGTGCGCATTCAACAATTGCCACATGGGCACCACCGCCGAGAATATTGCCGATCAATATGGATTCAGCCGCGAAGCGCAGGACCAGTTCGCAGCACGTTCGCAAAATCGTGCGGAAGCCGCGCAACGCAAAGGCATATTCAAGGAAGAAATCGTCCCGGTCGAAATTCCGCAGCGTAAAGGCGATCCTGTAGTATTCGATACCGACGAATTTCCCCGCCACGGCACCACTGTGGAATCACTGGGCAAGCTACGCCCGGCCTTCGAGAAGGATGGCACAGTAACAGCGGGCAATGCCTCTGGTATCAACGACGGTGCAGCAGCTGTAGTCGTAATGAAGGCCGAAAAAGCCAAAGAATTCAATCTGAAGCCTATGGCACGTATCGCCGGCTTTGCCAGTGCTGGTGTTGACCCTGCTATCATGGGTACCGGCCCTATTCCGTCAACCCGGAAATGCCTAGAACGTGCCGGCTGGACAATCGGCGACCTCGATTTGATTGAAGCTAACGAGGCCTTTGCCGCACAAGCGATGTCCGTTAACCAGGATCTCGGCTTTGCTGAAGATAAGGTCAATATAAGCGGTGGTGCTATTGCATTGGGCCACCCAATCGGTGCTTCAGGTGCGCGCGTACTGGTTACCCTGCTTTATGGCCTGCAACATCAGCAAGCACGCAAAGGGCTCGCAACATTATGTATTGGTGGCGGTCAAGGCGTTGCCATGGCACTAGAGAGAGTCTGAGTATAAACCGAAAAACCAACACCCCGGAGAGTAATATGGAAACATTAGAAGAGAAAGTTGCACTTGTGACCGGCGGGACAGGCGGCATTGGCAGTGCGATCTGTCAAAGGCTGGCCAATGAGGGCGCGAAAATCATTACTACCTATCGCAATGAAGAAAAAGCTAACGCCTGGAAAACAGCACAAAATTTCGATGTATCAATCTACGCCTGCGATGTCAGCAGCTATGAAGAATGCCTGAAACTGCATGACACCGTCATACAGGACTATGATCGCGTCGACATACTTATCAACAATGCGGGTATCACTCGCGATAGCAGTTTCAAAAAACAAACCGCGGAAAAATGGAACGCCGTCATCTCTACCAATCTTGACAGTGCCTTCAATATGTCACACCAGTTTGTCAATGGTATGGCTGAACGAGGGTTTGGTCGAGTAATCAATATCTCGTCCATTAATGGCCAGAAAGGCCAGTTTGGGCAAACGAATTACAGTGCCGCAAAAGCTGGCCTACATGGATTCAGCATGGCACTGGCCCAGGAAACGGCCCGTAAGGGAATCACGGTTAATACTGTCTCGCCTGGCTATATTGCGACCGAGATGGTGATGGCTGTCCCTAAAGATGTACGCGACCGGATCATTGATGGTATTCCGGTAGGACGACTGGGCAAGCCCGAAGAAATTGCGGCACTGGTAACATTTCTCTGTACCGATGATGCCAGTTTTATCACCGGTGCCAACTTGGCCGTCAATGGCGGTCAGCATATGCACTGACTTTATAAGCGTCGCCCCCGGAGACATGCCGGATACTTTCACTGCCATAGGGTACCGTTAATCCGCTCCAGTTACGCCATTCGGCGGGGTTGCCATGTGAGAGCGACCAAGTCGGACGGATACGGTGATATAGAGATTGCCAAGGGGCGAAGCCTGTATCGGTGCCTGCTCGCATGTGAACCAGGCGAGACCAGCCGTGAACCGGGCACTCAATAATTAGTGCGGACATGCTGGCAGAAATCGTGCTTACTCTGATAATCCTCGCCGTCATGATCTCCCTGATAATCGTGGATGATTTTTTGTTGAAAGGCGCGTTGGGGGAGGTTACATCATCAGATTGAACAAGTGCTTGAGATGATAGTCACTCGCTTCAACCAGGCTTTTGATATGGCTGAAACCTATCTTTCGATACATCTGAAAGGGTAGCTTTATAAATCTTCGGCGTGTCTTCCAGCGGTTGTTTGGTTACTGGGAATGCTGGCTATGTTTCTGTTCGGCGTGGCTGTGCTTTTCCATTTATTTACCCCGCTATTCAAGTCAGGCCTAGTGGTGTCAGACTGGCTGAATTAACCGGCCAAATATCCGTGTAACTTTAATCTTTATGCTTGGGTGCAAAAGATAATGGATTGTATGGCGCATTTTCATGCACAAAAATCATAGACCTGATTACTTGTCCGGAAAATAATATATAATTCCCCGAAATATTTCTCACTTTGACATATTGCAATATAGCCAAATCAAACCATGCCTGAAGAAAGACTTATCAAGAAATACTCTAATCGATCCCTATACGATACGGTTGCAAGCACCCCCGTGACCCTGGAACAGATTCGTCAGATGGTACTGGATGAAATTCCGTTCAAGGTTGTTGACCAAAGCTCAGGGATGGATATTACCCACACGATCCTGATGCAGATTATCCTGGAACAGGAATCTGATGGCAGGCCACTGTTCACTGTCGATATGCTGAATAACTTTATTCGTAACTATGGAACCGATACACAACAACAGTTCACCAATTTTATTGGACAGAGCATGAATATATTTGCCGAACAACAGTCTTTGTTCGCCGAGCAGATAAACAAGACCTTTAAGGGCACACCCATGGAGGCTTGGGCGGAGTTTGGCAATAACCAGATGAAAGCTTGGCAAAAAATTCAGAAAACCATGTTTGGCAGCAAAAAAAAAGGCCGTAAAAAACATCCATAGAAAAAGAATACTAGGGGATTATGCCGCCATGAAAAGCCCGCCATTGATCGGGATATTGGCACCGGTCACATAAGCGCTCTTTTCACTGGCCAGCCAGAGTACGGTATGCGCGATTTCTTCCGGTTCACCCATACGTCCCACAGGTACGCTGCCAACAATTGCATCCAGCACCTCTGCGGACATGGCCTGTGTCATTGGCGTCGATATATAACCCGGGGAAATCGTATTCACAGTAATTCCCTCACGTGCGGTTTCCTGTGCCAGCGACATGGTAAAACCATGTAAACCCGCCTTTGCTGCACTGTAATTCGTTTGCCCAAACTGGCCTTTCTGGCCATTTACCGAAGCGATATTGATGATGCGACCGAAACCACTGTCCAACATGTCATTAATAACTTGGCGAGTTACATTATAGACAGAATCCAGATTGGTGTTAATAACCGCATTCCACTCGTCCGGCTTCATCTTTTTGAAAGTAGTATCGCGCGTAATACCGGCACAGTTAACCAGTACATCAATCGGACCAGCCTTCAGTACAGCTTCTCCGACCATGTTTTTCGCACTTTCATAGTCCGTAACATCACCGCCGACAATCTCAATACTAACACCCTGCTCTCGCAGGGCTTGCTGCCATAACTGTGCCTGCTCTTTTTCAGCGCTATAGTAGGCTGCAACAACCTTATAACCATTTTGCGCCATGGCCACACAGATAGCACTACCGATACCACCATTTCCACCCGTGATCAGAGTTGTTTTCATACGACTTCCTTATGACAGAATTATTTTGTTGCCCCGCTTTCACGGGGCAATTCAGACACACCTCAAGCGGCTTCTTTAAACAAATCGCCAACCCGATCCATTTTCTCTACCAGTTCGGTTGTCGCTTCCTCAGTGATCGCAGACAGCTCATCACGGGTTTCTGTCAGCAACCCGGTGTAATCACGCAGATTGGCAACCATCTTTTCGCTGCAATTCTGCGCGAAGGCCAACTGGGCCACTACGGCCTGGTTGAAATCGGTCTGCTGCGCCATTTTTTCCAGATGCCCGGTAGCAGACTCGACACACTGGCTAAACATCTCCGCCTGCTTGTCGACCAGTGCTTCACAGGTCTTCAGATTTAATTCGCCCAAGCGTTTGGCAGAAGCCATAGCGCTGTCGTTATATGATTTGATCAACTCAAAAACTTGCTTTTGCATCGTAATTCTCCAGTTAAAGTTAGAACATGTATATTGTGCATTGCACTATATGGCACTGCACAATAATGAATTCAAGAGCCATTGTCAACTATTTTTTTTGCAGCGCACAATACTCATGCTATCTAATTGATTTCTATAATTTTACGGCGATTGCTGGCAATTTTGTTCAAAAAATTTTCCGATACTGGTATTCTGAACCCAAATCTTGAATCCAGACATGCCTTGGAATGATTGAAGTCAAAAACCTGTTCTTTGAATATCCGGGCAAACTGGCGCTCAGAGATGTCAGCCTCAAAATCAGTAAAGGCGAAGTCACGGCGCTCACAGGCCCTAATGGTGCCGGCAAAACAACATTGTTACGCGGCTTGGCGGCTCTGCACCAACCGTTATCAGGCAGCATCCGGGTTGCGGGAATTGATGTCATCAGCAACCCGCGCCTGTGCCATGAAAAAGTCGGTTATCTGGCAGACTTTTTTGGTCTCTACGAGGACCTGACCGTAAAACAATGCCTGATGTACATGGCACGCTCCCATAGTATTACCGCAGACGGTGAACCCGCTGCTGTTAACCGGGCAGCGGCGAGATTGCATATTGAGGACCGGCTTCATCAAAGAGCCGGCACCTTATCGCGCGGCTTAAGTCAACGACTGGCGATTGCCCAGGCTATCATTCATGAGCCTGCGATTTTAATGCTGGACGAACCCGCATCCGGCCTTGATCCGGAAGCACGCAGCCAGCTCTCAGACTTGTTCCATGAACTCAGCACCCAAGGCATTACACTGATTATTTCATCTCATATCCTTGCAGAGCTTGAGGAGTATTGCACCAGCATGCTGATAGTAGATAACGGAGAAATCAGGGAACATCGCCACGTCAGTGCCACGCCTGCCAAGCAATGTACGATTGAAATTACGCTGAGCCATGAAGATGATTCACTCATCAAATTCCTTAAAACCCGCCCTGGCATATCCTCCCTCAAAACTGAGGAAGCAGGCCTCAGTTTTGTTTTTTCATCAGAAAAAGCACAACAAGCCGAACTGCTTCAGGCGATCATATCCCACCAATTTCCGATCTGCCATTTTGCCGAACGCAAAACAAGCCTGCAAGATGTCTACTTGGCCAAAGTCAACACACAGGAATCAACAACATGAAATGGAATCCGGAATTCCAGCGTAATATCTGGCTGGAACTAACACCTCATCGCCTGATCAGTATGCCCATTGTCTTGGGCATTATTTTCCTGATGATCTATTTGCAGATGGTCTATCTGTTAGAAGAATATTTTTATCAAGGCATAACGATTACCGCGACTTTTCTATTTTTTATCCTGGTAGTGATGTGGGGGAGCAAACTGTCATCCGAAGCGATAACATCAGAAATTCAGGATAAAACCTGGGACAATCAGCGTATGACAACCATTAGCCCGTGGTCAATGAGTTGGGCGAAACTTTTCGGGAGCACGATATTCACATGGTATGGCGGCCTGTTATGTATCGCCGTATTGACCATCAGTTCTTCTGGCATCTCAGTCACAGATAATCTCCAGCGTGCAAGCATATTTATACTGGCCGGATTACTCGCCCAATCGACAGCACTGTATATCAGTATGGTACAGTTTATGGGTCGCCGGCAAATCTGGAGGCACCGTAACACACTCGGCATGTTACTGGGCATTATCCTGGCACTCCCGTTTATTCAATATGACATTCCATCCGAAGATACAATCCAATGGTTTGGCAAGACCTACAATCAGAGTAGCTTTATTATCTTTACACTGGCCTTCCTCACCGGCTGGACTATTATCGGTATCTATCGCCTGATGCGAAAAGAACTACAGCTAGCGAACACACCGCTCGTATGGTTGCTGTTTTTAATCATCCTGCCCGGTTACATCGTCGGCTTCGCAGAAAGCGATGCCGACAGCATGGACCAGATCAATCTATACCTGCTGATTACTTATTTCACCACCAGTCTGACGATCTATCTCACCATTCTTGCAGAACCCAAAGATCCAGTAACATTTCGCCGCCTGGCTTTTCTGATACATCATGGCGGCGGGAGAAAAATACTGCACCACATACCTAGCTGGCTGAGTGGCCTACTGCTACTAGGGCTGGTAACCCTTGCAATCACCATCCGCGATATCCCGATTGCAAGCCCATACAACTCACCTCTTATTAGCCTGAATTTCTTTGCCGGCTTCCTTTTCATTATCCGAGACATTGGTATTTTTCTATTTTTTAACTTTTCCATCAAACCGAAAAGAGCCAACACTGTCTCAATTATATATCTGCTTCTGCTTTATACAGTTATTCCGATTATTTTTCTGTCACTCGGACTGGAACCGGTTAGCGCAGCATTCAACCCTTGGAGCACATTGAAAAGTATTACCATTATTTCTGGCCTTATACAATCCGCTATCATGCTTTACCTTGTTTATTACCGCTGGAATGCGCTATCCGGTCAAGCAAAAAACGCTATCTGACATAGTACTGGCTACATATTGATATGGGATTTTTCTAAATTAATTTATTTAAGCAATGAGTGATTCGATGCCGAGTAAGCCCGGACGTGGTGGCTTTCTGTCCAGCCTCTGCTTCAACATCATTATCCCAGTCATTATTCTTAGCAAATTCAGTGGCACCGAGGATCTTGGGCCTGCTTGGAGCATAGTCGTTGCCCTGTTCTTTCCGATCAGCTACGGCCTATGGGATCTGAAACAGTCTGGCAAGATCAACGCCTTTTCCATCCTGGGCATCGTCAGCGTGTTCTTAACAGGCGGCATGAGCCTGCTGAAAATTGATCCTGAGTATATTGCAATCAAGGAAGCTGCCGTGCCGGCTATTATCGGTATAGCAGTACTGTTTACGCAGAAAACCAAATACCCGATAGTGAAGGTGCTGATTCTAAACGATCAGATTATCTATACGGAGAAGCTTCAATCCAGCCTGGAAGCTAATCAGGCAACCGCAACATTTGAAAGAATACTCGCACGTTGTTCCTACATTGTAGCAGGTTCTTTCGCCCTATCGTCGGTTCTTAACTACATATTAGCCAGGATCATTCTGGTCAGTCCGCCGGGAACCACGGCATTCAGCGAAGAACTTGGAAAAATGACTGCGCTAAGTTATCCCGTTATTGCCTTGCCCAGCATGATCGTCATGTTGGTCGCTGTCTGGCACCTGTTCAGCCAGATTAGCAAGCTCACAGGTGAAAATATTGAAAATTTTATTGTCGGTGCCAAATAGTGCTACTACAAAATGTCACAGCAATCATCAAACAGCATAATGGTATAGTATATAGGGGCTTCTATTTAACCCAATATTATAATAAGGATTACTGATTTCAGCTTTTTCTACCGATGGTGATACCATGAACAAGACGAAAGATATATTCGGTTCCCTTTGTGAACCGCAAGACTGTCGTTTGGACCAGTTAGCCCAAGCCTAACATAGTCTTGGACAAACTTGGGCCAAGCGACCGGATGAATGCTTTGCTGCGCCGTGCCGGACACAACTTGCCTTTGATCTTGAATAGGCTTAGGCTTTTTTTGGCTGAAAAAAAAGATAGGTCTGTGGGGTGGGCTACGGCTTTGGCACATGCCGCGCAGTGTATCCCGGCTACCGGCAAATGCTATGGTCGCCTGAAGCTGGGTTTTTCAGTGCCGACCAAGTAGCTTATAATCATCAAGTGTCTGGCAAATCTAAGGATATTATGGCCCATTCCAGCGTATGAGTATAGTTGTGACAAGGAATAATGACGCTCAATAATGGCCGGGACACTTACCTGTCCTTTGTTTCGCGAGCAGGTAAAGGGATGAACTCTGGGCAGCTGATCATAGCAATTGCCACCTCTCATCATATACTGGGTGTTCTTGGGTTGGTGTAAACGGATCACGTAACCATATACGTGGAGCGATAATCACGCTGTCTGTATTTCTTCCCAGATATACCGCCCACCAGCTGTAGGTGCTATTGGACATGATGAAGTGTTGACA
>JAPYNQ010000019.1 GCA_028289815.1 Gammaproteobacteria bacterium
CTCAAACCACCCCACCGCCTGTTCTTCGGTGGCAAACATCTCCAATATCTGAACAACGCTCATCGTCTTCGCTATCCGCTTCATCACTCTACCCTCATCGGTTAAACTCAACCATTCAACGTGAACAGGATTATAGCATGCTCTGCAGATTTATGCGTATAATTCCCAAAAATAAAGTATCTGTCCGAAGTATTTGGATGATGTTTCGGTATCCGATATGGCATGGGGGAATGGGTTGCATGAAAAGGTATCGGTTTGGCGATATTATTGATTGATAATGGCTCAACGAGGGCAGCATCGACCCTCCATCTCAGGGTGCTTGCCGAGTGCTTGACAACTCGTATTGGAGATACGGTCTATGCGGTTTCCTTACAGCATGCGCATCGGGTTGACCCGGTTGAACTGCAAGGCAAGCCTGCGGATGTGTTTCCGGACTTTTTGCAAAGGCAGCTGCAGGCTGGCATACGTGACTTTAAAATATTGCCGTTGTTTTTCGCCCTCAGTCGAGCACTCACGTCCTTTGTGCCACAGGAGGCTGACAAATTACGGTCATGGTATGGCAGCTTTTCGTATTCCCTGAGTGATGTGCTTTGTCCCTTGCCTGATGGTGAGCCGCGTCTGGTGCAAATTCTCTATGCTCATGCCGTGTATACCGCCGAGACGCATGACCTGCCATTACAGAATTTGGTGTTGGTCGATCATGGTTCGCCGGAAGAGCGTGTTACTCGCGTCAGAAATCATCTGGCACAGCAGCTCAGAGCCAGACTGGATGAGGGAGTGTTGCTAGCCGAGGCGGTCATGGAGCGCCGTCCGGGCAAGCAATATGATTTCAATGGCCCTCTGCTGAGCGACTGTTTGGATGAAATGGCGAGCTCGGGGGCGGCGAGTGCGATTGTGGTCATGCAGTTTTTATTGCCGGGCCGCCATGCCGGGCCGGGTGGTGATGTGGCAGACATCTGCCGCAAAGCCATGCAGGACCATCCGGGTTTTCAGGTGGTTACATCACCACTGGTTGGTGAGCACCCCTTACTGCTGGACATACTGGCAAGCCGTTATATGTCTTAAGATTTTCTGGAAAGATCAGCCCGAATTTCCTGCTATCAGCGGTGTTATTCCCGTGATACAGACAACGATCAGCAGACCGCCGATGGCCTGTCTGAATACGCGATGGTTTTCTAAAATATAGTGATGCAGCTGCAGGCCGATTATGTGTCCGATTGTGGCTACCGGCAGCAGTAAAAGCGCCGATAGCCAGTGCAAATCAACACCTGTAATGACAAAGGCGCCCAACTTGATGGTTACCAAGGTAAACCATAGGGCAAACAGGGTGCTGCGGAGCTGTGATTGTGCGACATTGTTCATGAATACTGCTACCATGATGGGTGCGCCGCTAAGTGAAATACCTGATACATAGCCGCCTAGGGTGAGCAGAAACTTGTTCAGCCAGCTGCGTTGACTGTGTATCGCCCAGTTCATCAGCCACATGATGCCGTATAGCAGCGTGATGCCATAGATAAAGGCCAGTATCCAGTTATTCGGCAGATTCAATAGTCCCAGGACACCCACCAGAGCAGAAGGGATAATAAACGGACCGGATCGCCTGAGGTAATCCCAGTCAACATTGTGAAGCTGCGTGCGCAGTGTCAAACCGGAAAAAAAGAGTAAATGCAAGCCGATTAACGGCAGCCAGAATAGAGGCTGATCATAAATCAATAGCATGACCGGTAGCCCAAAGGCTGATCCACCAAAACCGAATCCACTGCGCACAAATCCGATCCATGCAAACAGCAGGAAACTTATTATAATATGCAGGCCGTCAAGCTGTAATAAAAATGTGTTTTCCAGTAAATAGGACATTAAATGTATTTATTTACAGGTTCAGGAGTGCCTTTGTAAGCATATTGATTTTATTTTTACGTGTCAGGCGAGGGCGGGAGTACACTTCGTCGCCTTGGGCCAGCAATGCATTACAAACTGACAATCCGCCATTGATAATGATGCGAATCTCCAGTCCGATCAGGCCGCTGAGACGCCTGCCTAAGCCGGCACCATTCAGCATCATCTGTTGTGCGCGAATGGTCTGGGCGTGAATAAAGTCAGTAATATGGGTTCCTTTGCTTTGCTTTTGCAGGTCCTGCACCGATACCCCGGCTGCAGACATTTCATCCATCGGCAAATAGACGCGATTATTTTCAACCAGGTCTTGGCGGATATCCTGCAAGAAGTTAATCAGCTGAAGGGCGCTGCAAATTAAATCCGAGTCGTGATTATTGCGCTGCATGGCTTGCCCGGATAATTGTAGCATCAGTCGGCCAATCGGATTCGCGGATCGGCGACAGTAATCCAGCACCTCAGCAAAGCTTTCATAACGGGTTTTATCGACATCCTGCATGAAGGCATCGAGCAGATCGTGAAAGAGCTGAACATCAAGCCGGTAGTGTTCGGTGGTGTGTTGCAGCGCACGAAATAAAGGATCATCGACACTATGACCATTTAATGCCATATCCAAGTCAGCCCCCATTTTTTGTAGTGCGGTAATTCGGGCCTCAGGTGAATGATGGCCTTCGTCGGCCAGATCGTCAGCCTGTCGTGCGAAGGTATAGATAACAGCGACATGTTTGCGAAGTTCTGCGGGCATCAGCCAGGAGGCAACCGGGAAATTTTCATAGTGTGATCGGGCGACTGCCATGCAGTGGCCGTAATCTGCTTGCAGGTGATCATCCACCAGTTAAGTATCTCTGTTGAGCAGATGTTCCGCAGGTCTGGGAATCTGTGTCAGTGACTGAGGTTCTTCCAATTGTTTTTTTGATTGTATGCCGAGCTCTTCAAATTTACGCATACCCGGTAACACTTGGCGCTCCAGTGAACCAATTGCCTTGTTATAGGCATCGACACTGCCATTGAGGTTTTTGCCGACTTTTGTCAGATGCTCAGTAAAGGTGGTAACCCGTTTATAGACCTCTTCGCCCAGCTTTTGAATGTTCTCGGCGTTTTCGGCCACCGTAACCTGGCGCCAGCCAAAGGCAACGGCGCGCAGCAGGGCAATAATGGTGGTAGGCGTGGACAGCACCACGCGATTCTGCAGGGCATCTTCCAGTAATCTGCCATCCTGTTCGAGCGCTGCGGTAAGAAACTGCTCGCCGGGTATAAACAGCACGACATAATCCGGCGAGTTTTTGAACTGCGACCAGTAGGCTTTCCTGGAGAGCTCATCGACACGCTTGCGCACATTGCGGGCATGTTGATCAAGAAATTGTTGTCGATCTTCTGCATCTTCTGCTTCAATCGCTGAAAGATAGGCATCTAATGGTGTTTTGGAGTCGACAATCAATTCGCGCTGATCCGGCATACGCACAATCATATCCGGGCGCGAGACCTTACCCTCTTCAATGCGCGCTTCCTGTTCGACAAAGTCACAGTATTCCACCATACCGGCCAGTTCAGCGAGCCTTTTCAGAGTCAATTCGCCCCATTTTCCACGGACCTCAGGGCGCCGCAGGGCGGTTACCAGATTGCGTGTTTCGGACTGCAGTCGTTGATTGGATTCATGTACCAACCTGACCTGTGAGGCAAGTGAACCGAATGACTCATGGCGGGATTTTTCAATAGCCTGTATCTGTTCTTCGGTTTTTTTCAGGGCATCGGCAATCGGTTTGATAAGGCCGGATATGGACTGTTCACGCCGCTGCAGTAGCTGATCAGTGTTTTCCTGTTGTTGCTTAAAAGAGGCCGATGCCTGCCGGCGAAACTCTTCACTATTGTTGCGCAGCACATCGCCGGATAGTGCCTTGAAATGCTCGGTCATGGCTTCCTCAGCCATTTTCATCCCTTTGATTTGTTCCCGGGCGATACGCTTTTCGTTTTCGATAACCTCTTGTAGATGGCTAATCTTTTCTTCATGCACACGCCGGTCGGCGGCACGCTCATCCTGTTCGCGCTGCAGCTGGCGGTTGAGTGCCTGTAGCTGCCGGTCTTTGAACAACCACACCAGAATACCTGCAGTCAAAAACAGCAGAATAATGCCGGTGATAGCGTATGCAGTAGTTATGTCAATCATATCAAGGTCAGGGTTGGGGTCCATTATTGATCTTGACTTGCTGTTCTACCCAGTGCAATAACTCGGTGGTAGTGTCCACCACCTTGCTTGCATTCCATTCGTCAGGATTACAACCACGGCGGATATAGCCATAGCGTACTGCAATACAGGACATACCGGCGTTATGCGCTGCCTCGACATCGCGTTGATCATCACCGACATAGATGCAGTGTTGAGGAGTTACTCCTGTTTCCCGGCAGGCATCCAGTATGGGACGGGCATCCGGCTTGGCGGCACCGGCGGTATCAGCACAGACAACGCTAGCCGCACGATGTTTTAGGCACATGGAATCCAGCAGCGGCAGAGTCAGCCAAGAAGGCTTGTTAGTGACAATGCCCCATAAAATATTATGGGTCTCCAGAATATTCAGAATACTTGCCATTTCCGGAAACAGGGCCGTATCGACGTGTAAAGCATCCATATAGACGGCCAGAAAACGTTGCCTTAACTGCTCAAAGCGGTTACTGTCTTCCGGTTCATCAAAGCCCAGCGTAATCATGGCGCGTGCGCCATGAGAGACTTCGCTGCGAATCAGGTCATATTCAAGGGGTGGTTGATTTTCCTCTGTAAGCAATCGGTTCAAGGCGCGGGCCATATCTCTGGCGGTGTCAATTAATGTGCCGTCCAGATCAAATAATACAGCCTGTAGTGGCGGTTTATACATGCGCTTTTTCTTGGTCGGCAATGAACAATGTCTATCCGGAGACACCGGCCGGAGGCAGAGCGATTGAAAACAAAAATACCGCCGGTCTGGAAGTGCTCGGGCCGGGTCTTGCTTGAGCAGGGGTTACCATAATTGGAAAACCGATAAAAACAAATTCAAGGGAATCTCTGAAAGCCTGCTGCGCGTCCTCACGTATTGGTTATACACTGGAGTCTCTGTGCTTAAATGCGCTTTGTTCCGAAGCCTTTTACCTCGGCCTTTCTAAATCCCCGTGAGATTATAACCATAATGGGCATTAGTCCTCTACCGGTACTGTATGCTAATGGCGATTCATCTGATCTGAATAATTTTCAGATAAATTGGTAATACGAATCTCAAAGGAACAACAGAACTGAGGTATGGTTCTGTATATTTTGGTTGGCAGTAAAGTTAATTTTAGCGGTTGATGGTAAGAGAGAGTCAGACCTACTTCTCCACAGTCAGTTTTTTCAAAGCATCATTTGCTTGCTTGACAAGGGAGTCTTATCAGCGTATGTTAAAAACTTTCATAGATGATATGGAGGAATGTGAGAATGTTTTGTAAGCACACCTTACTGCTTGCTGTAATTGCAGGGAGCCTGTTTACTGCCGAGATTTATGCGGCAGTTGAATGGAATGTGTCTCTGTGGGGTAAGCGCAGAGCCTTTACGGAGAATGTTGAAAAGCTGGCTGAACTGGTTGAGAAAAAAACCAATGGTGAGTTCAGATTGAAGATTTCCTACGGCGGTCTTTCCAAGTCCAGAGAAAATCTTGATGGCATCTCTATCGGTGCCTTTGAGATGGCTCAGTTTTGTTCCTTTTACCACACCGAAAAAAATCCGACGATTACTGTTACGGAATTGCCTTTCTCCAGAAATGTCTCTCTTGCTCGTATAGCTGATATTTATGCCGAGGTTTACAAGCATCCTGTCGTTGTCAAAGACTTGGCTCGTTGGAATGCTACCCTGATCATGCCGACTCCCCTTCCGCAATACAATATTGTCAGCAAAAGTGATCCTTTGCAGGGGCTTTCTGGCTTTAAGGGCCTGCGGGTACGCGGCCCCGGCGGGATTATGGGGGTCTTGGGTAAACTTGGGGCCGTAAAGACCGGCGTGCCTTTTTCTGAAGTACGCCAGGCCATGGACTCCGGTGTTATTGACGCTGCTTCTTTTGCGCCCCATGCGCATTTGGCTACCAAGTCATACAAGGTGGGAAAGTGGGCGACAACGAATCTTAACCTGGGTTCCGCAAATTGTCCGGTAGTGGTCAATAGTGATGCGCTCGAAGCCTTGCAGCCGGCGCACAGGGAAGCCCTGCTGGGTTCTGTGGATGAGGCCACGGCTTATTATGTCGATAACTATATTAACGATACCACGGGTAAGTACGAAAAAGAGTTAAAAGCATCCGGGCTGACGCTTGTAACCTTTACTCCTGAGCAAACGGAAGAGCTGAATGAGCTGGCCGAGTCTGTGCGAGCCGACTGGGTAGAGAAGTACAGCAAGGACTTCGACGCTAAGGCATTGTTTGATTTTACAGCCGGGTTATTCGCTAAATAGGCTGACACTGGTCGCATCTGACGAATGGTAGCCTCATACTGCCTCATCATGGACTGTGTTCTGTCCGTTGCTTTTACGAGTTGTTATCCATGTCCGGGAATGCAAATATTCTGCAAGACGATAGCGGACTGAGTCGAATTGATCGCCTGCTATGCCGACTTGAGCTCTGGCTGACACTGGCAGGTGGATTGGTTATTTTTGCCTTGGTGTTCTTTGCCACCGCCAACGTACTGGGTCGCTGGCTTTTTTCTCTCCCCATTGACGGTTATATTGACTGGGTCGAACAGGCCATGGCGTTCATGGCTTTTCTGGGATTGGCCTATATGCAACGGCAGGGTGGGCACATCCGTATGGACATTGTGATCGTTCGTATCCGCGGCCGCTTTCTCTGGGGGACCGAGTTTTTGTCCACATTGCTCATGCTGCTGGTTACGCTGGTGCTTGTTTATGGTTCCTTCCTGCACTTTTGGAGGGCTTATGCCATAGGCGATTCTTCATTAGATATTAACCTGCCGACATGGCCTGCCAAGCTGGTGGTGCCGATTGCCTTCACGTTGCTCGCTGTGCGTTTGGTGTTGCAACTCTGGGCTTATGTGCGTGCCATTCGTTTGAATGCGAAACAGCCTGTAGCGCTTCCTCTGGTTGAAGATGTTGCTTCGACTGCTTCCAGAGATGCTGCATCCCTGTCTGGAGAGAATAACACTGATGAGGCCGTTACAACTGTGGCTTCCCGGCGGTGAATGCGCTGATTGAGGTCATGGGGTCTATGGACTCTATTGAGATTGGTCTTTGGGTTACCGGTCTGATGTTGGTGTTAATCGTCATGGGAGTACGTGTCGCTTTTGCCGCGGCTATCGCCGGCTTCTTCGGACTTTTGTGGATTTTCTCCGCTCGCATGGGATTCGAGAAAGGTTTTCTGGTTGTCGTAAAGATGATTGGCACCATACCCCATTCCAAAGTCTCCACGCTTGCCTTGTCACTTATACCGACTTTCATCCTGATTGGTTATTTGGCCTATCACGCTGGGCTGACGCGTGCCTTGTTTGAAGCTGCCAAGCGTTGGATTGGCTGGTTACCCGGGGGCATGGGTGCAGCGACAGTATTTTCTACTGCCGGTTTTGCCGCGGTATCGGGTGCTTCAGTAGCAACTTCCGCGGTATTTGCCCGCATTGCGATACCTGAGATGCTCAAGCTGGGCTATGACAAACGTTTTGCGGCAGGCGTCGTCGCGGCAGGTGGTACACTGGCCTCACTTATCCCGCCATCGGCTATTCTCGTCATATATGCCATCATCGTGGAACAGGATGTCGGTGCCTTGTTGATGGCGGGGTTCCTGCCGGGCGTGGTCTCCGCGCTGATCTATGCCGGACTGATTGTTTTTATGGCGAAAATGCGTGAGGATTTTGGCCCGCCGGTAACCGGGTTTAACTGGAAACAGCGGTTTGAGTCCTTGGTACCCGCCTTGCCTGTATTCGCCGTGGTGGTTATCATCGTGGTTTGTATCTATGGTGGTGTCGGCACGCCCACGGAAGCGGGTGCCCTAGGTGCCTTTATCATCTTTGCTATGGCCGTCCGCAAGGGAATGCGCTGGAATAGCCTTAAAGATTCCCTCATCGAAACTGCAAAATTGACCGCTATGGTCTTCACCATTATCTGGGGCGTGCTGATATATGTACGTTTTCTGGGATTCGCCGACTTGCCTGGTGTTTTTTCCGAGTGGATAGTCGGCTTGGAACAAAACCCTATGCTGACCCTGATTATGATCCTGTTGGCTTATGCCCTTCTCGGAATGTTTATGGATGCCATCGGTATGTTGCTGCTGACTTTGCCGGTTGTATATCCGGCAGTCATTGCGCTGAACGGTGGTGAGGGAGTTGCGGCGGCGGATTCCGCTTTTGGCCTCACTGAGGTCGGTTGCTCCATCTGGTTTGGCATCATTGTGGTTAAAATGGCGGAGCTTTGCCTGATTACTCCGCCCATTGGCTTAAATTGCTTCGTTGTTGCAGGCGTACGTCCTGAGTGCTCGGTTCAGGATGTCTTTCGTGGTACCACACCATTTTTTATTGCCGATGTCATTACCATCGCAACACTGATCGCATTACCCAACATCGTTCTGTGGTTGCCGGGTCAGATGGGTTTTAACTAGGGGAAAAACCCGATGGGCAGGGATACTCTGGCGCCATCCGGGCAGACGGGAACATTAGCTGTTGAGCTTTTCTGAGACCGGTCAGCGACGATCAGGCATATAAGTAATTTGTCGGTGGTTGAGCATTAATTTGGGTGATTCGGTTGGTTTATGGATTTTGCCAATGGCACCGGAACCCCTGATGCCTTAATCAGCTATCTTGAAACCGAATGCCGAGTATTCGTCGTCGGACAATGCCTTATAATCCGTATTGAGATAATGCTGTAGTTCCTCCTGTACCATATGAATCAGCGCATGCTGGGAACCATCATCAACCCAAAGTACGGCACCCCTCCCATACTTATCCAGAAACTTCCCATGCTTGTCCAAGTGCTCACTCAGAAGATCTCTATCCTTCGCAGCTATATGCATGAAAAGCTCGCCATCCGAGGCCCGCATCAAGATATCATCATACAGGTGTGATGCTTTGTTCTCAAAGACATGCAGTGTCTCCATTTTTTCAGAGTCATAAACTTTATTCTTGAAAATTATCTTGGTCATTTCTATCTCTCATTCAGTCTCCACTACAAAATCCTTATGTACCTTTTTATCGCCCGTTTGTCTATAGCTTTCATTCAGTTCGCGGAGCTCCAGCATACAGTCTAACGATAGTGCCTGTTTATTTCCGGTTTTGTTAAATGTCCTTCGCCTGATATTGATATCAGAATGCCTGTCCGAGCCGCTTATCAATTGTTACGGACACTCTCTGCCCTGAAGGTGGTGGCGAGAAAGTCGAGAGATACCAATAGGACGTGGTGAAGTGCGCCCGGCTGCGTGGTTTGCGCATAATTTCTCTGCGTTGATGTGCTGTCGGTAATGGATCGTACATCGAAGTGGAACTTGGGTATATTCGGTCGGTGGATGCTCCGGTTGTGATGCCCGTCTGTTTTTTATAGCCTGTTTCCCTGTCTGTTGGTGTTATCATCAATATTCTTGTTTGCGCAGGGTTCAAGATGGACTTGTGCGGATTTTTCGAGAGTAATAGGTATGCCGGCATACGATTATTATTGTGAAGCAAACAGTAAGACCGTTGAGGTGATACACCCGGCGAGTAAAAGACTGCATTTCTGGGCAGAGGTGTGTTATCACGCCCAAGTGCCATTGGGTGATACCGATCCCGAGGCACCGGTAAAGGTAGTCATCAGTAAGGCACCCGGCATATCCATACCGAAATTTAACAGCGAGATGAGGAATATTGGTTTTACCAGGCTGGAAAGACGAGATGACGGCGTGTATGAAAATGTCACTGCGACAGACAGGGAAAGTCGCTACATGAAACGAGGAGATTCCTCTACTTTGCCGGACATTAAAAGCAAGATCAGTGATTGATAGCCAAGGGTTTCAGCAAGATAGCCTTCCCCGGTTTGATTTACGAAAGAAGCCTCTGTTATTTTTGAAGAAGCTCTGGTTGAATCAGAGTTTTTCTGGCTTGCCTTGGGGATGGCTCCACCTTTGCTTGTTGTGTGCCCTGACAAATTTTGGGTTAACTTGTTTGGCAGGTTTTCAGTATTTCCTGAATTGTTTCTGATTGTGACCGGCTACTGGTCATACCTGCAGTATGCTGACACTCGGTATGTTGCTGAGGGGGTCTGCATGGAATCCCTGTACCAGGAGGATATAGTCTCCGGGCGATGCCAGTTTGAATTGCCGAGCCCGCTGCCTTGCTAGTCCACAGGTATCTTCCATTTCCTTGTTATCTGTCTGGCTGGGTATGACTCCCCACATCAAAAGCATTTTCCGGGCTACTTTTTCATTGTCGGTTATCGCGATAATCGGCGCAGCGGGACGGGCCGCGCTTACCGTGGTCGCAGACATACCGCTGCGGCTGATGACAACAATAGTCCTTACCAGCAGATCCCTGGATAACTGGGATGTGGCATTGGATAAGGCGTGACCGAATGCCAGCGGCGGAGTCTGAGGCTGTTCTGTGCCAAAGCTACCGGCATGACCAAAGCGCCAGCAATATGATTCGGTATTGCGAATAGCCCGGTCCATCATGCGCACCGAATCAATAGGAAACTTACCGACCGAAGTCTCAGCTGATAACATCATAGCGTCTGCGCCGGAGGACACAGCGTAAGATATGTCGGAAACCTCGGCGCGGGTGGGTTGTGCATTTTCGATCATGGATTCCAGTACCTGGGTTGCAACGATGACCGGACGATTGGCACGTTTGGCTTTGTCGATAAGCTGTAACTGGGCGACCGGAACCTGTTCAGGTTTAAGTTCGACCCCGAGGTCACCACGTGCAACCATGATGGCATCTGAAGCATCAAGAACTTCATCAATGTTTTCCAGTGCCAGGGGAGTTTCGATTTTGGCAATAATGTGGGTGGAACTGCCGGCTCTTTTTATGAGTCGCCTCAGCCGGTCGATTTCTTCTGCCGTGCGCACGAAAGAGAGTGACAGGTAGTCGACACCCTGAGATATCGCGAACTGCGCATCTTGCCGGTCCCTGGAAGTCAATGCCGGCGCAGAGATCACAGAATCCGGCAGATTAATACCTTTGTGGTCCGAAACGACTCCGCCGTGTATGACGCGGCACTGTATGTCGGTATTTTCAATACCTTCAACCCGCAGGCAGACCAAGCCGTCATTGAGAAGGATATGATCTTGTAATTTAACGTCCTTATGTAAAGAACCGTACTGAGAGGGTATGAGTTCAGCGGTACCATTCACCTTCCTGACTGTGAGCGTGACCTTGCTGCCATGCCTTAAAGTTGCTCTACCGCCTGTAAATTTACCGATGCGTATCTTGGGGCCGCACAGGTCCGCTATGACGGCGGCCGATATACCCGTTGTTTTGATAGCCGAGCGTATGTTTTCTATCAACCCCATATGTGTAGTGTGAGTGCCGTGTGACATATTGAGCCTGAACACACTGACACCGGCCTGTAACAGATGGGAGATTGTCTTAATCTCTGATGAAGCCGGTCCCAAAGTCGCGATGATTTTGGTTCTGCGTTGTATGAGCAGATCAATCCGGGCTTTTATGCTCATGTTGTCCCTCTGACAGGTTGGCCATATGGTTTTTCCGATGAAGCAGGGCTGTAAGCAAGTCAGCGCAGATGGTTCAAGTCAGTACTGTCAGCCTGTTGTACCGGGTACTGGTCAGGTTATATCGCCCTGATAGTCGGCAATCCCCGGATTGCCGGCAACATTCAGCAGCCGTGGGTTGTTGATCTTTTTCAATCTCAATACATCATCACTGCCTTTGTTCGCCAGGATATAATCGCGCGCAACATCCCACATCAGGCGCCCTTCGGGGGTACGGTTGACCGTTGCCCAGCCGGACACAGTATAGGACTGTGTGGAAACCAGAACCTCGCCGCTATCAAGCCTGATGTTGGTAATACGTTCCCCAAGTTTTCCGGCGGGAGCAATGTCGTAGTTCAGCCCGCCGACCCGCACCATGTCGCCGCCGGACTGTAGATAAGGGTTGAGGTCAAACAGATTATCGGCCACGTTTTCCAGCATGTTATGAATAGCCTCACCAGTCATTTCGGAAACGTAGGTTTCACCATAGGTCATGGCGCATTGTGCCATGACGTCCTCCATAGTAATCCAATGGCCTTCAGGTACGGTCGTACCCCAACGGACACCGGGTGATAATGAAATATCGGACTTGTGTTCATAGCGTAAGGCGTTACACAGGATCTGATCCCAGGTACCCATGAAATTGCCGCGACGGAATAATGTACGGTCCGCAACAGCGAGCTTCTCGGACAGGATTTCTTCATAGGTTTTGCCAACTCGCTCCGAGTTAAAAAACCGATCACCGGCGCGGGACTCAATAATCCTGTTGTCATATTCTTTGGAACGCATCTGTTTGATGTATGCTGCCATTTCTCCATCGGCCTCCAGCCAGTCTGAAATGACCGGCAGCATCTTGTAATGCATATTTTTCAGCGTACCGTCATCGCCGAATTCAAAGTCCATGACACCGACGAACTTACCGTTGGAACCGGCGTTGGTTACCAGGCAGGTACCGCCTTCAGTGTTTTTTACCATAACCGGTCGGGGCATACCGTCGTGTGTATGGCCGCCGAACACAGCATTCAACCCCGGCACGCGCTCGGCCATTTTGATATCGACATCCATACCGTTGTGAGAAAGTAGCACAATAGCATCGGGGCTTTCCTCTGTGCGGATCATGCTGACCAGTTCGATCATGTCATCCTCACGTAAACCGAATGACCAGTCCGGGAAGAATTCCTGCGGGTTGGCATTTGCGGTACGCGGGAATGCCTGGCCGACAACGCAGATACGGCGACCATTGATTTCCCTGATGACATAGGGGCGGAAGGCATGACCGGAATCTTCATCATACAGACCGCGACCATCATATTGTTCAACCATGATGGAGTAATCTTCGTCCATTAAGGCATCTTCCTTGACGCGGACATTCTGGCCGATAAAGTCTCCCTTGAAGATGCCGATATTGCTCAATACCTCGCTGTCACGGTAAGTGAACTCCCAGTGACCGACCATGACATCCAGGCCCAGGATATTGGACGCCTCGACCATATCGACGCCTCGGGTCCACAAAGATGTACCGGAACCCTGCCATAAGTCACCGCCATCAATAGTCAGGGTATTTTCACGACCACCTGCCTGATCTCGCAGTCTGTCCAGGAGGCTTTTTATTTGTGGAAAGCCGCCGGTTTTGCCGTATTTGTCGGCAGCACTGTCGAAATTCAGGTAGGTATAAGCATAGGCTTCAGGTGAATTTTCCCTCAGTCCCATTTCTCTGAGCAGGTTTCTGCCCACAATATGGGGCGCACGGCCATAGGCATCGCCGAACCCCAGATTAACATTGGGTTCGCGAAAATAGACCGGCTGCAGCTGGCCATGCACATCCGTGATATGCAGGATACGGGCATCACCCTTCATGGGGACATCATAAAAGCCTTCTGGTACGCTATTTGCGGTCGCGGCTTGTTGTGGAGGGGGTTCGGTAGAGGTTTGCTGCGCTTCTGGTGGCGTGTCTGCCTCACAGGATATCAGCGCGGGCACGGATACAAGTCCCATTAATTTTATGAATTCTCTGCGATTAGCTGGGGGCATATCTTCTTACCTTAAGTATGTTTAGAGTTTTATGCCGGGTAGGATAAGTGTCTTGACAAGCTGCCGCCCCGGTTCCGAAGTGCCAACTGTAGTACACAATAACCGGAGGCGCAATCTTTTGTATCGCAAAATACATAACACGGTGCCTGATACCAGAACGAGCTTTGTTATTGCCGGTTCCCTGATTTTCCCTTACTCTTAAATCTCACGCACAAAGCCGTCCGGAAAAGCCGAACTATGGAAAGCAAAGTGCTTGAACGCAAACGGAAGAAAGCGTCGATTGAGGTACGATCCGGAACCTGTTTATTGGAAGGGACAACCCCGAAGCGGTTTCATAAAAAGCCATACAAATCAAGGTTAAAGAGAGATACATCTGATGAGCAAAGCGACTCAGCAAGTGACATTTGACAAAATCTATATGGACCCGGAAAACAAAGTGCTATCTGAAATAATGGGTAATGGAAAATCTTATACCATTCCCGGATTTCAAAGAGATTATTCTTGGGGGCAGACGAACCTGGAAGAGTTATGGCAGGATATTGAACAAATGCTGGCAAGCAGAGTACAACATTTTATGGGCTATCTGGTTTTTCAGACCAATGATGGCAAGTCATTCCAGGTCAGCAGCGATTAACTACCATTTCCTTGTTGATTGTGGCAGCACTTAACCGTTTTCAGTCGATGATTAAAAATGATATCGATGCAGATCGTAATCGGCAGCGCTTTAATGCCTATCAGGATCACTATCTTGGTGTGCTGAATACGGTAACACTGGCGCGCTCGGCCAAATTGACGCTGAACCGCCATAATAATAGGCATTTCAATTCTTTAACAAAAGACATGGAAATACCAAGGCAGCGTAACATCATTGAGACCAATCGAAAGATGAACAAGGCATTTGAATTTTTCCGAGCCAAACTGACGACCTATAAAGATGGTGAGGCGCTGGCCAGCATACTCAATGGCATTACTGACGGACTCATGTTTACCACGATCTCTGTGAAAGATGATCTGAATGCCTATCTGGTATTTGAAACCCTGAATGCACGAGGTATTCAGCTATCTGCTCCGGATATGTTAAAAAATTATCTGCTGGCCACCATAGCGACGGATCAACAAATCGATGTTTCCATCTTTGATGATTTTGAAACCCGATGGGAAAATATAGTAAGGCAGCTGGGAGAAAGTGATTTTACTAACTTTCTCAGGAGCCAGATCGGTATGGAGCACAGGCTACCCTATAAGAAAGAGTTGTATCGGGTACTGAAGAAACAGATTATCGAAACCAACCAGGCTATCTCTTATCTTGATGACTTAACTAGAAGCGCACCGGTTTATGCTGCCTTACAGAACTATCAGGATAATTTCTGGACAGAATATGATGAGGGTAGTATGCGTCAGCCAGAGAACACCTGGAGGTGCTCCGTCTGTTCAAGGTAAAAACGCCATTAAGCCTGTTAATGGCAGCATATTTTCAATGCGATGCCGAGTGTTTTATCAAAATTTTGCGTTGGATAACGGTGATCTCTATTCGTTACAACGTGATCGGCAATAAATCAGCAAAAGATCAGGAGAGCACCTACAACAAGATCGCCAATGACATTATGCGTGATGAAATAGGCATGGATGGAATCGCTCGGAGTCTTGCAAACATTTATCCCAAGGATGATGAATTTCAGCATGATTTCGTTGCCAAAACCATGCCGAGCCGGCAGAGCAGCAGGAAGCTCCTGTTTTCGTTACGACGGATTGATCAGCATCTGTCGGTATCAAATGCAGAACCTTCTGTCGATCTGACACTTGAGCATGTACTGCCATACAATCCCGGAGATCAATGGCAGGAAGCATTTGGTCGTGAAAATTATGAATCAGCTATAGATCGCCTGGGCAATATGGCGCTTTTGCCACCTAATCGTAATCCGGGACAGGAACCTTTTGAGCAAAAACGGCGCATACTGGAAGAAAGCGGGTATTGCATCAATGGACATATTGCCGGATACCGTGAATGGAACATTGACTCTCTGCAAGAACATCAACAGTGGCTGGCCACTCAGGCGAAAACCCTGTGGAGGGCCGATTCCCTTGAAAAATAACTACCAAATGCGTGCCTCTCGTTTTTGTGTCAATAGAGCGACCTTGCCCTGATTCAGTAGAGTGAAAATCGAATGCAGTGAAAGATACTGTGTGGAACTCGGCAAAGATACATAAAGACTCTGCTCATTATATCAGCCGGGAATTTTGCAGGGATGATGAGATATATGGAGCAGAGAGAACCTGTCCATGAGAGTTGTAAAGCCACGGTTTCTAATAGTTTCCGGATTATCCGAGGCCATCAAAATCATGTCACAACTAAAAAACCTGTTGCTGATAACAGTATTGTTTCTGTCAATTTTCCTGCCTGTCATATCAACGGCGGATGTTGTCCGGCCGGCGCTGGTTGAAATCAGTATAAATGCCAACGGTACATATCGGATTGAAATTCGGACGAGCATTGAAGCGCTACTGACAGGAATAAACGCCAATTACAAAAGCACCCGGGATTCACCGATGGCGCAGGCCTACGATAACCTGCGGGAACTACAGGCTGACGAGCTGGACAAAAAGTGGCAAACCTTCAGACAATATTTTATCGAGCAGATTGAACTGCGATTTGATGGTCGCCAGGTACCCCTTGTCGTGACAGACACAAAAATACCGGAACCGGGATATACCGGTGTGCCGCGCATCAGCGTGATCACCCTGGAGGGTGCAGCGAACCGTTCGGCGCAGACAGTTGACTGGTATTATCCGATTGCCTTTGGTGATAATGCCGTGCGGGTACGCCAGGTTGATGAAGTCAGAGAAAAATGGCACTGGTCAGAGTGGCAATGGCTACGCAAGGACCAGCGCTCCGAACCTTTTTCGCTCGCTGAAGTGTTTACCAAACGACCGCTGATCGGTACCGTCCGCATCTACCTGGTTTCCGGGTTTGAACACATCCTGCCCGGAGGGCTTGACCATATACTCTTTATTCTGGGCATCTTTTTGCTTTGTATGCGGCTAAAACCGCTGTTGTGGCAGGTCACCATGTTCACTGTGGCGCACACGGTCACGCTGGGCCTGACTATGGCGGGCTACATACAGCTTCCGGCGTATATTGTTGAGCCGCTGATCGCCTTGTCGATTACCTGGATCGGGATAGAAAATATCTGGCATCGGAATCTGCATACCAGTCGGCTGTTGCTGGTATTTGCTTTCGGGCTGCTGCATGGCATGGGTTTTGCGGATGCCTTACGGGAGTTCGGTATGCCGGATGATGCCTTTCTGACAGCATTGATCAGCTTTAACGTGGGTGTCGAACTTGGTCAGCTGGCGATTATTTTGATGGCCTTTCTCGCGGTAGGTCTCTGTTGCCGCCATCGGCAGTGGTATCGTCCGGTTGTTGTTATTCCAGGTTCGGCGGCCATAGCCTTAGTCGGGTTCTACTGGACATTGGAAAGGCTGCCGTTCTAGCTGGTTGTCAAAACCTGATCGGGCAAGAGCAGTACAGAGAAAAGGATCTGAAAAAGCGCGACTTAACTGGAGTAAAAAGTATTTTGAAACCGATTTCAGAGTATCTATGGATAGGCAACGTGCATTAACCCGGTATAATCTCCGTTTATTTCGGGACAATCCGGATAATAAAAATTGGAACATCCATCAAAATCAATTTTTGGACAAAATTGACATGCTCGGGAGCGCAGTTGGTTAGGCAATTTATCGAGGATTACTTGCGCATACAGGCTACTTTGGTATCAAGCGGGCTGGTCATCAGCTTTGGCAGTAAATTCAAGAACCATTTCGATCTTGCCTCCTGGAAAAGAATCAAGCATTATTATGTCACCGATGGACTTATGGAAACAATGAGTGTTTTAATCGTATCACTCCAGAGTCAACATGAGGGCAGTGGATGTATCTATATCCCTCTTCTCGAATGTACTATAGGTCAAGTAGATGAGTACAATTTTACTTCATAATAGAGAACTTTTGCATGTCTGGAATTATCTGCCGGATTGTTCAGGCAAACATGAAAAGTAAAT
>JAPYNQ010000002.1 GCA_028289815.1 Gammaproteobacteria bacterium
ATTTCAGGTACACCGCATTAATAAACCATAATAAGCATATTAAAATAATATACATTCAATATAAATTGAGACTAATATATTTCCATATATTGACTTTTTATTTGATTTTTTTCAAAATTAAGAGCTTGATAAAAAGCTAAAAACTTATTTATCTTTCTCGAATACTTTCTTTTTGAGCCTTTAACAAAGGTGCCAGAAAAAACTCAATAACGCGTCGCTTACCAGTTTTTACTTCAGCAGTGCCCCCCATACCAGGCATAAGATCAACCTCTTTACCATTGACGATGATGGTACTTTTAGCCATGCGCAAGTGCATGCTATAAATCAATCCTCTCTATTCATCGACAATTGCATCATTGGAAACATTTGAAATTTCTGCATCAATCACACCATATTTGGTAAAGGGAAAAGTATGAATTTTGACTTCAGCAGGCATGGCCTCGGATACAAAGCCAATATCCTTTTTTTCAAGAAAGACCTCCACTTCCAGTTACTGTTCATCAGGGACAATTAGCATCAGCTGCTGTGCTTCGGTGACGATGCCTCCAACAGTATTGATTGCTAATTCCTGCACTCGACCAGCAACAGGAGCATAGAGAATTTGCCTGTCATTAAGAGCAGTGGCCTTAGTCAGTTCTTCTTTGAGCACAGCGATTTGCCGTTGCTGATCAGCGATTTGTGCCAACAGGGTACCGCTGGTTTAGGCAATACGTGTATTAACCTGTTCTCGCACTTCGGACTCCGCCGCTTTGAGTTGCTGGTATTGTTGTTTTTCAGCCGCCAGATCCTGCTGTATCTGAATGCGCTCCTGCTCACCTTGGAGGTAATCCGTTTCAGAGGCAAAGCCTTCCCGGTGGAGCTTTTCCATAATATTGACGCGCTTTGTCACAATCGGCAGGGTTTGCTCCAGTTTACGGATGATTTCTTTGGAGGCAGCTTGTTCCGCCCGGGTTCTACGCAAGCTGCTTTGCAGGGTCTGATATTGCGACCAGTATTGTTGCCAGAGCAGTTGTTGGTATAGTTGAGATTCTTCAGAAGAGGCCGAAGCAGGCAATGTCAGTGCTAATTGCCAACGTTGATTATGATTGTTTTTTCTGTCTCTTCGCCGGCTGTCTTTTCTATTTCTGATAACAAGGTCTGGTTTACCGCAAGACTCATAGCCGTACTATGCAATTCTGCTTGCAGGCGGTTTTTATCAGCAGTAGTCAGGGTAGTGTCCAGCTCGATCAATGCCTGATCTTTACTGACGTAGTCTCCTTCATTGATCAGAATAGCTTTTACCACACATTTTTCCAAGGACTGAATCTGTTTCACCCGGGAACCAAGGATAATTTTACCTTCAGCAGAAGCAACAATATTGATTTGACCAAAACAGGCCCAGAGAATTCCAAGCAGCATCAAGGCCAGCAGGCTCTAGGCTAGCCAGCGGGCCAGTGGATTGGGCGGTGCTTCCTGGATTTCCAGCATTGCCGGCAAGAAGGCAGCTAATTCCTGGGAATGTTTACTACCTCCCAGCTCGTGCCGATTTCGCCAAGCATCCCTGAAAACAGTTATCGCATTCATAATTCATCTTCCACGCTCCGATTTTTTCCGAGTAATGAACAACGTCGCGCTGAGACTGTTCTTCACCTTGCTCGTCGGCATCACCTTGTTCAGCAGGTGTATCCTGAGTATCGGAAAACTTTTGCAAGTGTGGATGTTGGCTTTGGTAGCTATGGAACCTAGCATGGTAACCATTGAGATCAATCAATTGATCGTGACTACCCTACTCAACAATACGACCCTTATCCATCACGATAATACGATTGCACTGGCGCACTGTAGTTAGGCGATGCGCAATGATAAAGACTGTGCGCCTCTGACAAATATCAGGTCATATTATCCTGAATCAGACGTTCGGACTCATAATCCAGAGCGCTGATGGCTTCATCAAAAATCAGGATACGCGGATTGGTAATCAGTGCACGGGCAATCGCCAGACGTTGCCGCTGACGACCGGAAAGATTGCTGCCCTGTTCACCTACCAGAGTATCGTAACCTTGCGACAGTTCTACGATAAAATCATGGGCACCCGCCATTTTCGCGGCAGTCATCACACGTTCCACGGAAATGGAGGGATCTATTGAGGCGATGTTTTCGCGGATACTGCGGTTGAACAGAAAATTTTCCTGCAATACGACGCCGATCTGACGCCTCAACTAGGCTGTATCCACCATAGCCAGATCAACACCATCTATCAGCACCCGACCGGCTTCCGGAACATACAGGCGCTGGATCAATTTGGTAACTGTACTCTTGCCGGAGCCGGAGTGCCCGACAACGCCAATCACCTCACCGAGTTTTATCTCAATATCTATCTCCTGCAAAATCAGTGGACCATCGGCACGGTATCGGAATCTGACATATTCAAACGTTACCGCTCCCTGCAGAGAAGGCAAACGCGAACGATTAGGATTAAAGCCCGGTTCGCACGGTGTGTTGAGAATATCACCCAGACGCTCAATGGAAATACCGGCCTGCTGGAATTCCTGCCACAGCTGCACCAGCTTGAGTACCGGGCCACTGACCCGGCCGGCCAGCATATTAAAGGCGATAAGCTGGCCTACCGTAATAGCACCGTCGATCACCAGATGGGCACCCCACCAGACAATACCCAGAACCGTCAGCTTGTTGATCAGCCCTGCGATCTGATTGGCGACATTACCCAGATTCTGGCTGCGAAAGGAAGCATGTACATAGCTGGACAGACGATCTTCCAGCTTGCGTCGCATTTGAGGTTCCACTGCCATTGACTTCACTGTATCTATGCCGATGGTGGATTCCGTAAGAAATGCCTTATTGGCAGCACCGTGCTTGAATTTATCATCTAAACGATGACGCAGGACAGGCGTGATGAACAAGGAAAGAATGATGTAAAACGGGATAGTACCGAGCACAATCCATGTCAATGTCGGGCTGTAGTACCACATCACAGCTAAAAATACGAACACAAAAAAACAGGTCAATCACCAGAGTCAGGGCAGTGCCCGTGATAAAGTTACGAATAATATCCAGTTCACGCACCCGGGCGACATTCTGCCCTGCCTGGCGGGATTCAAAATAGGCCAGAGGTAAAGCCAGAAAGTAGCTGAACAAGCGCGAACCCAGCTCCACATCGACGCGATTTGTGGTATGGCTAAACAGATAATTGCGAAAACCGCCCGGAAAGGCCTCAAATATCACTATCACAAAAAAACCCATCGCCAGCACATCCAGGGTAGTAAAGCCACGGTGAACAAGCACCTTATCCATCACCACCTGAAAAAACAGCGGTGTGACCAAGGCAAACAGCTGCAGAAAAAAAGAGGCAATCAACACCTCAATAAACAGCTTGCGGTACTTGATCAGAGATGGGATGAACCAGGAAAATATCAAACTTCTTTTGCAGGTTTTCACCAAGGCTTTCACACCTGCTCACCAGTATCAATTCCCTTGACCAGATTGCCTCAAACTCGGCTTGCGAGATGGAGCGGAGATTCGGCTCACGCAGATCATGGATCAAAAATGTATACGTTTGACCTGACTTATCCACGCCGGTACTTTCCCCTATATGAGCAAAGATAAAGTAAGTACCATCCTTGGACTTACCGATAGCAGGCAGCATTTCACTTCTGATTTGTGGATAGTCCGAAGAAATACACTTGGCCCGCAGGGTCAGCGCCTTCGCGGCTGCCGGTAACTGAGTATCGGAAAAAGACTTACCCGGCTCAGCGAATTGATGGGCAAGCTGCTCAGCGTTAGCCGGCAGTTGATGAAATCAAGCTATAGCGACCAGTGAGCGCAAACCAGTATCCATAGCCTGTTACCGCTCCTCTTTAAACACACATGTCAGCATATCTTGCCGCTAATTATTATAATTTTGACATACAAAATATAGAAGGGCGGCACTTTATAT